>QOQC01000064.1 GCA_003331365.1 Flavobacteriales bacterium
TTAATAATCATTATAACTACTAAAAAGGTTTGTACTTAATCCAAAATGCAAAAGCATTTGATTTTCTTCCACATTAAATTTTCGATATACGCCACGAACAAACAAACAAAAGTTAATTTTTGGGTTAATTCTATAACCGAGCTCTAGCTGTTGGTGTATCAAATAATCATTAAAAGTGGTACTTGAAACGGGTACTGGTAATAAATCCCTCTCATTGAAATTTTTTAACCAAAAAATGATGGATTTACTTTCACCATAAATTCTTTTCCACGAATAATTTAAGCGTAAAATAAACTCGTGAAAACCTTGTCCTTTAGGGTGTGCTAGAGGTAAATTGTAATGCGTAAAACTCATACGAGGGTTAATTGATAAATACAATTCTTCACCTACTTTATTGTATTCTAATTGAAGCATTGAGTTTGGCATTAAATCATAGACGCGTACACCCAATTGTAAGCCCATTTTATTCAATTCAAATCCAGATAAGATAAACTGCTGATATAAGCGAACCTTTTTACCAAGTACCTCACTCGCATTTAAACCGTAAAGGTTATAATTTGTGGATTGGGTCATCCCCAACATTGGAAGGGGCAAGTAAAATAATGCATTTGGGTTTTGGGTAGTCGTGTCTCCCATTGACCAAATAGACTGTTCGTACAATCCAATAGATAGTTTATTATTGAATTTATACTCTAAAAAATGAAGCCCATGCGCCTTGGGTTGATAATAGCCCTCAACGGTGGAGTATTCAGGTTTACGAATTAAATTAAACAACCTTGTTTTCCTCATGCCGTAGCTCCATTTTTCATTAAATGCGAATTTTATTTCTAGATTAGGCGATTGATAGCTATGATCAGAGAGCAGCAGTGAACGATATCCCGAACCAATAAATTTTTGAGCATTTCCTGCACGGATTTCCAATGATTCGATTGGTTTGTAGAGAAATGAGCCAATCGCATAAGCGTAATCATAGCCGCCATCCTTAAATGGTTTCGTACGACCTCCCCCAGGAACAACACCATTTTGTTGCAGGGTTGAATAAAATTCTCCGTGTCGAGCAATATAATCTGTTTCATAAACACTAAAACGAGCTTGATTTTCTACAAAAGCACTACAAAAGGAAAAATTTTTTAAAAGAGTCCCATTCACATAAAATCCTCGAGAGTTTTGAAATAAATAAGGCTCCTCTTCACCTACAAGGTTTTTGCCTAATTGAAAATTTACCACAGGGGATATGTAAAGGTTTATATTTTCTTCATGTACCTCAAAAAGGTAATTTTCCATGAAATGAGACTTTAGCTTTTTTCCGAAAGACTCCCTTGTGGTATCTTTTTCAAAGCCCACATCACAAATTATTGGACCCTTCTGTTGGAAGCCTGGTTGCTGCATTTGATCTCTAAAAAAAGAATGCCCTGTAAGTGTTTCGACCTGAGAATGCACAAAAAAGGCAGACATCAAAACAAACAGGAGTACAAACTTTTTCATGAGGATAATGCTAATAGCGGTTTTGTTTTGGCAATAAAATAAGGATTGGTTAGGTTTTCTTTATTGTAATACAATGGTAATCCTGTTTCTGCATGAACGACAGACCCACCAAGAGCTTCGAGAATGGCTTGCCCTGCCGCAATGTCCCATTCCATGGTCGGCGCAAATCTTGGGTAAGCATCAGCAGTGCCACTTGCCAGGTCAAAAAACTTCAAAGAAGAACCTTTTTTGGAAAATTTTATTGTTGGTGAAAGCTTTTTGAGTTCGTTGATGAATTGTAGAACAGGCCCAGAATGATGGCTTCTAGAGCAGGTCATTACCATCGGGTTATTTATTTCTGAGGGGTCATTTATAGATTCCCAATCATTTGAATTATCGATAGCCTCAAAAGAAATTTTAAACACACCCGTTTCTTTACCCCCAGCATAGATTACTTTTTGCACCGGTGATGCAATAACACCAAAAACAGGCTTACCGTTTCTTAAAAATGCAATATTAACTGCAAACTCTCCATTTCTGTTAATGAATTCTTTAGTTCCATCAAGAGGATCGATGCACCAACATTCGGTCCATTTTTTACGTTCTGAAAAAGGCATTTTTTCAGTTTCTTCTCCTGTAATTGGAATATTAAGTGGCTCTAGGTGTTTATGAATTATCTGGGTAGAGGCAAGGTCAGCTTTTGTTAAAGGAGAGCCATCTGCTTTTATGATGGTATCGAATTCATTTTCATAAATATCCATGATGGTTTTTGATGCATCAACGGCTGCTAATAAGGCAGTAGTGTATTTATTGTCTGTAATCATTCGATTCATATATTCATTTCTGGCACATCTCCGGAAACCATTAAGTTTCCCTCAGTCTTTGATTGAATTTCTTCTACAGACACTCCTGGAGCGCGTTCGAGTAAATGAAAAGCACCATCCTTAATTTCAAGAACAGCTAAATCTGTGACCACTTTTTTGACACAAGCGACACCTGTTAATGGAAGCGAACATTCTTTAAGTAGTTTTGATACTCCTGCACGATTACTGTGCATCATCGCCACAATAATGTTATCGGCAGAAGCCACTAGATCCATTGCTCCGCCCATGCCCTTAACCATTTTGCCTGGGATTTTCCAATTGGCGATATCCCCATTTTCTGATACCTCCATTGCGCCAAGAACGGTGAGCTGAACATGTTGCCCTCTAATCATGGAAAATGAGGTTGCAGAATCGAAAAAGGAAGCTCCTTTCATGGTGGTAATGGTTTGCTTTCCTGCGTTTATAAGGTCAGCGTCCTCCTCTCCTTCAAAGGGGAATGGACCCATACCTAAAACACCATTTTCAGACTGAAATTCAACTTCAATTCCCTCGGGAATATAATTGGCAACAAGTGTCGGAATACCTATACCTAAATTTACATACCAGCCACCCCTTAATTCTTGTGCAATTCGCTGTGCGATTCCGTTTTTATCTAATCCCATATTATCTGCTTCTAGTTGTTCTTTGTTCTATTCTTTTTTCAAAATGCTGACCTTGAAAAATCCGCTGGACAAAAATTCCAGGTGTATGTATTTCATTAGGATCAAGCTCGCCCGCAGGTACCAAATGTTCTACCTCGGCAATCGTAATCTTACCGGCCATAGCCATCATGGGGTTGAAGTTTCGAGCAGTAGCTTTATAAACTAGATTTCCTTCTGTATCTCCCTTCCATGCCTTTACGATGGCGAAGTCCGCATGTAAAGCACTTTCTAGAATGTGTGGCTTACCATTGAACTCTCTTACTTCTTTACCTACAGCAACTTCAGTACCATAACCAGCAGGAGTATAAAACGCTGGAATACCCGCACCTCCAGCACGACATCGTTCTGCTAAGCTACCTTGTGGAATGAGGTCAACTTCAAGCTCCCCGGAAAGCATTTGGCGTTCAAATTCATCATTTTCCCCGACGTATGAGCTGATCATTTTTTTAATTTGTTTATTGTGGAGTAAAAGACCCAAACCAAAATCATCTACACCCGCATTATTGCTGATGCAAGTTAGTCCCGAGATGCCACTTTTTACCAATTGAGCTATGGAGTTTTCAGGAATACCACATAAACCAAACCCCCCCAGCATTAAGGTCATGTTGCTTTTTATTCCATCAACAGCTTGCTCTACACTTTCTATTACTTTATTCATATCTTAAAATTCACCAAATTCTGTATTGTTTTCATCGGGAAGAAGCAAGTCTTCATCACACTCAAATCTTTCAGGAATATAATCGGAAGGCCTCATAAAGTCCTCAGTACTAATTTTTATTCCTTCATCTGCATAAATTTTTTGCATATAGTAACCATAAATAGGAAGCGCCATTCTAGCCCCTTGCCCATCACTTGTAAACTCAAAAGCAATTTCTTTAAACATACCTCCGGTGCTAACCCCCGTAACAAGATCGGGTGTTAAGCCCATAAACAAACCTACCGCATTACCTTGAGTTGTTCCGGTTTTTCCAGCAGTAGGATAGGTAATTCCGCCCCACGGATTATAGCTTCCTCTTAAGCTCGCACCAGTTCCACGCTGAACCACACCCCTCATTAAATTTAAAATTTCGTAGGCTACGCTTGAATTAATTACCTGCTCGGTTTCTTGCTCTGCATTATAAATCACACGTCCATTTCTATCTTCAATTCTCTCAATGATTGTTGGTTTTGTATATACCCCATTGTTGGCGAAAATACATTGTGCCGCAACCAATTCATATAAAGACAAATCCATGGTGCCTAAACACATTGACGGGACAAGCTGACCAGAAGGAAGAAAAATATTCATTTTTCTAAGGAGTTTGTCTAGCTGATAAGGCCCACCTGTTCGTTTATTTCCATTAACTGGCCCGATACTACCAAAAACAGCAGCAGTTGTTGGGTTGTTGGACTGTATGAGTCCATTAGAAAGCAACCCGCCATTTGCCATCCAGTCACTATTTCCTTTGTTTCTTTTATTTGGAATAAAGGGATTGTTTTTCTTTTCGATGATTTGACCAAAATCATCTACTTCTATTACTTGACATTCATCTTTAGTAAAACGGGTACAAGGTTTTACGCTTCCTAATTCCAAAGCTGTTGCGTAAACAAAGGGTTTTATAGTTGACCCTATTTGTCTTTTTACTTTTTTTACCTGATCATCTTCAAAATAATCAAAATTGATACCTCCTACCCATGCTCGAACAAAACCGGTTTTAGGCTCAATAGAAATTAAGCCCGTTTGTAAAAATGACAAGGTGTGTCTAATCGAGTCATTTGGTGTCATAACAGTATCTATATCACCGCTCCAGCTAAAAACCTTCATTTGCACTGGAGAGTCAAAAACCTTCATGATTTGAGCTTTAGAATACCCAGCTTTTTTCAAGTTATAATACCGACCGCTCCCAACTCTTCTTTGATTAATTAGGTTATCAATTGTTTTTTTAGGAGTACTTTTTAAAAAGGGCCATTTGTCCTTTTTGTATCGTATGGTTTTATCAAACCTTTTTTGCCAAGATTTACTTCTCGTATTCACCCCACTTGGATCCACCCCACTTAAATGTTGAACAACGGCATCTTCTGCTTTTTGCTGTAAAGAGGTATTAATAGTTGTATAAATTTTAAGACCATCTTGATAAATATCATATGGTGAACCATCCTTTTTGGCATATTTAAATGTGCCATTTTCATTCTTTGTTTTTAATATGGTTTGAACCTCTTTTTTTAACTCTATTCTAAAATAAGGAGCCATACCCTCCTTGTGGTCAACGGAATGATAATCTACAATTATCGGCAACTTACATAATTGTTCGTATTCTTTTCTGTTTAATTTATTTGTAATCGATTCGTTTTGGTTTTCACTATTACGAAGCCATTGAAAGAGTACTTGATTTCTTCTTTTAGCTGCCCGAATTGAGTCATTTGCTCGGGCTTCTTTGATTTCTTTAATCGAAACCCTTGATGGAGAAATGTTTTTCTTTATGGCAATTTTATTTGCATAATTTTTATTCTTAAATGAGTAGGGGTTATAGAGGCTAGGGTTTTTACACATTCCAACCAGCATAGCTGCTTCAACCTTTGAAAGCTCTAGGGCTGTTTTATTGAAGTAAACATTTGCCGCACTTTCTATACCAACAGCATTGTATAAAAAATCGAATTGATTCAAATACATCGTTATGATTTCTTTTTTTGTAAAGCGCTTTTCAAGACGAGCAGCGATAATATGTTCCTGCGCCTTTTCATTGATTCGTCCTAAAGTACCGACACCGTTACTTTTATCATCTCCCTCATTTGATTTTTTTTCTCTTTTTTGTAAGGTGAAAAGTTGTTTAGCCAATTGTTGGGTAATAGTAGATGCTCCACCTGACTTTCCAAATGAGGTGGCAGAGCGCACTAATGCTCTAAAATCAATGCCAGAATGCTCATAAAAACGCTCATCTTCAGTAGAGATTAAAGCGTCAATTACATAAGGTGAAATTTCGCGATACTTGATACTAGAACGATTAACTTTCCAGTAATGTCCGATAACTGTATCTGCTCCAGATACATTTCTTGCAATTACCTCCGAAGCTAATAATTCTGGTGGATTATCAAGCATTGATACTGGAGGCAAGTCATCTTCTGATTGGATTAAGTATATAAATGATGCACCTAAAAAAGGCAAAAGGCCTAAAACCCAAAACACGACAATTAATATTGTCTTTTGTTTTTTATCAATCACAGGCTTTTTCATAAGTTAAAATTACAATTTATCTGCTATCTAAGGACGTGCCTTCTTTGACTGTCTAATTTTAATAATATAAAGACCATCACGGAAAATGACATCATTGAAGACCCTCCGTAACTAAAAAACGGCAAAGGAATTCCAATGACTGGCGCAAAGCCAATATTCATTCCAATGTTTATGGCAAAATGATAAAAGAAAAACATACCAACAGAATAGGCATATATTCTATTAAATGAAGAGCGTTGTCGCTCGGCAATCACAATGATCCTAATAATGATAAAAAGATAAATCAAAAGCAAGATAACTCCACCAATAAAACCCCACTCTTCAGCAAAAGGACAAAAAATGAAATCAGTTTCACTTTCAGGTACATGATTTGTTTTTACACTAGAAACAGATGCATTTTTATAACCTTTACCTGAAAACCCACCAGACCCAACAGCCGCCATAGCCCGATTTCGATTATAATCTTTTCCATTAGGATCTTCTTTAAGGCCTAAGAAAAGTTCAATTCTATCTTTTTGATGGCTAGCGAGGTGACCAAATGAATATTCTACAAAATACGAGGAAGCGCTCCCAATAATAAAAGAAAGTATAATAATGAGCCGCACTTTAACCCGCTCCCTTTTTGTGCCAAACTTTTGAATGAACAAAATTCCAGCTATAGAAATCACAAGTAAAGTAATTATAATACCTAAGGAACCATAGAGCGGCAGTCCGGGAATGATTCCTATATTTTTGTGTCCAAGGAGAATGGTCAGAATTGATAAAAAAACCAACACAAATAAAATAGGAATAAAGTGACTACCTATCCAGGTTTTTTTGAATTTCACTTTTGGAATAATATTCACAAACTTGAGGATAAAAGGATCAAAAGTAAGACCCTCTCTGTATAGCACGAAAAAAAATGCTGTAAAAACAACAAAGGTGCCTGCGTCAGGTTGCAATAGTATAAGAATCATGGGAATAATGATTATAATTAGTGCAATTAAGACATTGTTGGAATTTAATTGCTTGAGGTTTATTTCACCTATGTATTTTGCCAATAATAAAGCAGTTGTAATTTTAGCAAATTCGGCTGGTTGTATTCCCATACTTCCGATACCAATCCAAGCGCGTGCGCCATTGATTGGAGGCATAAATAATACCAAGACTAGAAGCCCTAATATTACAACGTAAATGGGTAAAGCGAATTTTTTATATACATCTGAATCAATTAAGAAAACAATAATTCCAAGAAATAGAGATAAACAAATCCACATAATTTGTTTTCCATATTTTTCTGAGAAACTAAAAATATTTGGATGTTCCTCATTAAAGGCCACGGAATATATAGTCATAAGCCCAAAACAAATGAGGGTTAAAAACGCAACCAATAACGGCCAGTCTAGATTATTAATAAGAGATTTACTTTTTCTCATTTTATTTATTGTTCAGCACAGCGTCAAGAACTCGTTTTTCTTTTGCAGGGTTGGAAATAGACTTTTTTAAATACTTCTCAATCATTAAACTTGCTATTGGTGCAGCCCAAGTCCCACCATATCCTGCATTTTCTACAAAGACAGCTATGGCAATTTTAGGATTCTCCATTGGAGCAAAAGCAATAAACACAGAGTGGTTTTTCTGTTTAACAGAACCTTTATAGTTCTCTACAGTTCCTGTTTTTCCGCAAACGTTTATACCATTGATGCGGGCTAATCCCCCTGTTCCCCCGGGTTCATTTACTACCCTCCACATTCCATCAATCACAGGATCAAAGTGTATTGTGTCAACCATAGTCTGGTTTTTTTTAATCTGTAACGGATAGCTCTTTTTGGGAGATTGAACAAAATGAGGATCAAAATACCACCCCTTATTAGCAATAATGGCAGCAATATTTGCCATATGTAGAGGGGTGAGCTTCACCTCTCCTTGCCCTATTGAAATCGACCGAATAGTGGAAAACGCCCAGCGATGGTGTCCGTACCATTTGTCATAGTAAGAAGAGTTTGGAATCAGGCCAGGCCTTAAGCCAAATACATCACTTTTGAGTTTTTCCCCCAAACCAAAACTTTTCATATACGCATTCCATAAATTCAAACCATATTCAGCGTCTTCATATCTGTTAGGATATTTTTTCTGTTCAATAACTTTTTTAACCATATAGTAATAATATGGGTTACAAGAATACTTAACAGCTTTTGCAATACTACTTGGCGATGGATGAGAATGACAGCCAACAAGTGCTCTATTACAAAGGAAAGCTGAGTTTTTTGTAACGACTCCCTCTTGTAGACCTATTAATGATTGTACAAGCTTAAATATTGACCCCGGGGGGTATTCCGCCTGAGTAGGCCTAGGATAAAGTGGCTTATCCTGATCATTAAGCAATATAGGATAGTTTTTACTGATGTTTTTTCTGCCAACAAGAATGTTAGGGTCGTATGATGGTGCAGAGACCATCGCTAGAATTTCACCAGTTTTTGGTTCAATAGCAACGATACATCCTTTTTTGTTTTTCATGAGCTCTTCACCATATGCCTGAAGTTTTATATCTAGTCCTAACTGTATGGGTAAAGCTTGCTTTGCTAAAGTATCGTATTTCCCGTTTTCATATTTTTTTACCTCATTATTCATTGCGGAGCGAACGATATAGTGAACACCTTTTGTTCCCCGTAGTTGTTTTTCATAGATTTTCTCTATTCCAGACCTTCCAATATTGTAGCTTGGCTTATAAAACTTATCTCTTGAGATTTCATTTTGATTTACCTCTGATAAATAACCTAAAATATTTGCGCCATTGGGATAAGGGTAGGACCTCATGCTTGTTTCTTCTTCATAAAAACCAGGATATGCGCTTAAAAAAGGGGCAATTTTTACCATCTCTTCTTTTGTAATTTCTTTAAGAAAAGGATAGGGTCTGCTTTTTTGATAATTTGACTCTTTTTTGCCACTGTATTTATTGTAGTAAACCCCTTCACCTTTAATAATTTCTGTAAACCGATCATTTACTTCTTGTGTTGTCCATCCAATGAGTTTTGCAAAGCTGAGTGTATCGAAGTTTTCACCCATATTTTCTTCAATGACCATGAGATTGAAATAGGTTTTGTTCCCGACAATTTTAAGTCCATTTCGGTCGTATATGATTGCCCTTGGAGGTGTTACCTCACTTCGTTTTTCGCTGATCTCATGTGCTCGCTCACTCCAGGAATCATCCAATACCTGCATATAAAACAGCCGAAACATGTATATTACTCCAACAAATAAGATGAAGCTAATTATAACATACCTTCTGTTCTCTACATTCAATTTATTTTGACTTTTTAAGAAATAGTGTTTGTAAGATAATACATACAGCAAATGAAAGAAGGGCGCTGGGGAATGTTTTTTGAAGAATTAACAATAATTCTGCTAAAGAAAAACTTTCCATGGTAAAAAACCATAGATGATGCAAGATTAAAAGGATCCCAAACACATAAAGGAACCATCTGTTTCCCATATCAAAAATCGATGGTGTCTTGATGGTGTCATATCCATCTCTTGGAGCAAACCATCTAAAAACTATTGGTCTGATGTATGCTAAAAAAACCAAAGAGGATGCATGTAATCCAAAAGTATTCGAAAACAGATCGATCGATATGCCAAGAAAAAATGAAACAACCATTAGTCGAATAACCGACATATCGAAGGGAAGAAGCATTATATATAAAGGGGACACCATTATATGGATATAAGGGTTTATTTCTAGCTGATTAAATACAAACACCTGAAGAAAGATAAAGAGCAGAAATCTCAATATGAATGCGTAAATACTTGCCATGATTAATACCCTTGATTTTTAGTTTGAAGCGCAGTCATTTCGTTCATAAATAAATTCTTTATGATATACGTATTTTCTAATACGGCATATTTTTCTGAAAACTGGATTTCAATGCGCCAAACAGACTTTCCTTCAACTGACTCGACCTCTGTAACTTTTCCAACGTTCAAGCCCCTGGGAAAAATGCCACTCCCTCCACGGGTCACAACATTTGAGTTTATCGGTATTTTAATATCATTTGTTATGCCAGAAATCTGTCCCTTGTTTGGGTTTTCCCCGTTCCATTTTAGTAAGCCAAAGGCACCATTACCCTCAATCATTACATCAATGTTTATATCAGAAGTTAGCACACTTTTAACAAGACTAAAATGCTCACTACACGCATGAATAATTCCCACAATTCCGTTACTCGAGAAGACCCCCAAGCCTTTATGGATTCCATGAACACTACCAGCATTCAAGGTGAAAAAATTATTTCTTTTTGTTGTTGTAGAATTAATTATTGTTGCAGGAACGTATTGATACTGTTGATGGTAGTTTGAGTCTAAATGGATAATAGAGTCTCTTCCTGCCTCATATAGATAGGCAGGGACCTGAGAACGAAGTCTAATATTTTCGAGCTGGAGGTTATGATTGTTTTCCTCTAGATTGAAATGTTTTGTGACAGCGTGCCTAATTTCGAATAATGTTCCCGAAAAATAAGAAGCTGTTGTAAAATAACTGCTTTTAGGAACAGTCATGAAGGATATGTATGCAGTAAAAGTGATTATTTGAAGAAATAAAAAAACAAAGAAAACCCTAAGTTTTTGTATAAAAGCAATCAAGTTCTGCATCTTCAAAGATAAGAAACAACCATTGATTTAAGGCCTCAAAAAATGAAAATTATGGTATTTAGTCTTTAATAAGAAATTGATATCTATCAATGTTCTTGAGGGCAATACTTGTACCGCGCGCCACAGCTCTTAAAGGATCTTCGGCAATATGAACGGGAAGTTTGGTTTTTGAAGAAATTCTGTCATCTAAGCCCCGAAGCATTGAGCCGCCTCCGGCTAAATAAATACCAGTTTTATATATATCTGCAGAAAGTTCTGGTGGAGTCATTTCTAATGCGCTAAGAATAGCTTCTTCAATTTTTGAAATGGTTTTATCGAGAGCGTGAGCAACTTCAGTGTATGAAACCATGATTTCTTTAGGAATACCGGTCATAAGATCTCGGCCCCGAACAGCAAAATCAGAGGGGGGAGTTTCTAAATCCGGAAGAGCAGCACCTACCTCAATTTTTATTTGTTCAGCGGTTCTTTCACCTACAAGAATATTATGCTGTCTTCTCATATACTCTTCAATATCATTCGTAAAATCGTCTCCTGCAATACGAATTGATTTGTCACATACAATACCCCCTAATGCAATTACGGCAATTTCGGAAGTCCCTCCGCCAATATCAATAATCATATTACCCATTGGTTCCTCAACATCGATTCCAATACCAATAGCAGCAGCCATTGGTTCGTGGATTAAGTATACCTCTTTTGCCCCAGCATGCTCTGCAGAATCACGAACTGCACGTTTTTCAACTTCTGTAATTCCGGATGGAATACAAATTACCATTCTGAGAGTAGGGTTAAATAAGCTTCGTCCAGAATTGATCATCTTAATCATTCCACGAATCATTTGCTCAGCACTTTGAAAGTCAGCGATTACACCATCCTTAAGAGGCCTCACGGTTTCTATCAATCGGTGCGTCTTACCATGCATTTGTTGTGCTTTCTTTCCTATCGCAACAATCTTTCCAGACTGAATATCTTTAGCAACAATTGAGGGTTCATCAACTACTACTTTATCATTCCAAATAATAAGGGTGTTTGCTGTTCCTAAATCTATTGCTATTTCTTGCGTTAAAAAACTGAAAATCCCCATTTTAAAAATTATATTGAAACAATGTTGAACCCTTTATTTAAAGGTACAACGGTCAAATATAATAAAGTTAATGTTTGAAATGACGAATTCCAGTAAAAACCATTTTCATTTCATTCTTGTCACAGTAATCTATAGATAAATTATCTTTAATAGAGCCGCCAGGCTGAATTACTGTTTTGATTCCTTCTTTATTGGCGATTTCAACACAATCAGGAAAAGGGAAAAAAGCATCACTAGCCATTACAGCTCCATTCAAGTCAAAATCAAATAATTTCGCCTTTTGAATAGATTGTTTTAATGCATCTACACGAGATGTTTGGCCTGTTCCACTTGCCAATAGTTGGTTATCTTTTGCCAAGACAATAGTATTCGACTTGGTGTGTTTGGAGATTTTATTTGCAAACAAGAGATCTGAAATTTCTTTTTCGGAAGGTTTTTCTTTGGTGACACAGTTAAGGTCTTTTTCCGTTTCCGTTTTATTATCACGATCCTGAACTAGAAAACCATTTAAGGCCGTTCGCACTATTTTGTTTGAGCGTTCAAATACTTTAGATTTGAGAATAATCCTTTTTTTCTTTTGTTTCAAAAT
>QOQC01000065.1 GCA_003331365.1 Flavobacteriales bacterium
GGTTATGAAAATAAATTTATTGATGCTGATTTAGAAACATTGAAATGGATGGCCCTTCAAAAGCCTTTTCGAATTGCCATGGATCGAGCTATTCAAAACCTCGAAACCGTTCATGTTGATGCAACTCGGCCAGCAAACGTGCAAAGTTCAGCAACACTTATTGATGTTGATGAAGATATAGAGGCCAAAAATTTTGGGCAGGATATTCCTATTCTTCTGAACAATACTCCTTCCGTTGTGACAACATCTGATGCGGGTGCGGGGATTGGTTACACTGGAATCAGAATTAGGGGTGTTGATGGTGAAAGAATCAATGTTACCATTAACGGAATTCCAGTTAATGACCCAGAGTCACATGGTGTTTGGTGGGTCAATATGCCAGATTTAATTGGTTCATCAGATAATATAATGATTCAAAGAGGTGTGGGCTCCTCGACAAATGGAGCTGCCTCCTTTGGCGCAAGTATCAATATCAAAACAGATGACATTTCAAAGAATGCATACGGTACCATTGACAACGCTGTAGGAAGTTTTAATTCTTGGAAAAGTTCCGTTCGGGCGGGTACTGGATTGATTAATAATAAATTTTCAATGGATGTTCGATTGTCTAGAATATTGAGTGATGGGTATATTGACAGGGCTAGCTCAAACTTAAAATCCTTCTATCTTTCTGGATCCTATGTGGGTGAAAAATCCTTAGTAAAGGCGGTGGTTTTCAGTGGAAAGGAAAGAACATATCAGTCTTGGTATGGTACACCCGAGAGTGTTATCAAGGGAGATATTGATGAAATGAACGCCTATGCGGATCGAAATTACATGTCTGATTCAGATCGAGCAAACCTTCTAGAATCAGGAAGGACTTACAATTATTACACCTATCAGGACGAAGTCGATAACTATCAACAAGACAATTATCAACTACATTTCACTCATAAATTTTCACCTAAAAGCAATTTGAATATAGCTGGCCATTATACAAAGGGTAGGGGGTATTATGAGCAATTTAGAACAGCTGACGATCTTGCAGATTATGAAATTGACCCTGTGGTAATCGGAATGGATACGGTTACCTCATCGGATTTGATTCGTCGAAGATGGTTGGACAATGATTTTGTGGGGGGTGTTTTTTCATTTTCACATAGATTCGACAAAAGTCTGAACTTGGTATTCGGTGGCGCTGCAAACACGTATATTGGTGATCATTTTGGTGAGATTGTATGGGCTCGACTTGCATCGAATAGCGAAATCTATGACAAATACTATGATAATAATGCCCAAAAAACAGAAGCCAGCACTTATATCAAATTGGATTACACAATCAATAAATGGAACTTTTATGGAGACATTCAGTATCGATATGTCCGTTATAATTTTGGTGGTTTTGATGATGTGTCAGGAAATCTAATTGATTTGGACCAACAGGAGATTTACAATTTTTTCAATCCTAAGTTAGGTATATCATATCTCTTGAGTGCAAATCATCGATTACATGCGAATGGAGGTATCAGTCAGAGGGAGCCTGTTCGAAAGGATTTTCGGGAAAGTTCCGTGAATAGTCGTCCAAAGCACGAAGTTCTTCGCAATTTGGAGTTGGGGCATTCTTATCAAAAAAGCGCATTGCGATTGACGACAAATTTGTACTACATGAACTACAAGGATCAATTGATAAATACTGGTAAAATCAATGATGTAGGAGCATATACCAGAATCAATGTGGACAATAGTTATCGCGCAGGTATAGAATTTACATTAGATTATCGAGTTTTTGACAAGTTCACTCTGCAAGGGGCAGCTGCTTTCAGTCAAAATCGAATTGAGACTTTCACAGAATATATAGATAATTATGACGACCCCAATTATCAACAAACTGAAATCATTCATACGAATACCAATATGGCGCTCTCTCCCAATTTAGTCGCGAACATTGGATTTACATATGAGCCAATTGAGAATCTTAGCTTAAGTTGGATGTCAAAATATGTTGGTGAGCAATTTCTTGACAATACTTCCAATCATAAGAACTACAATCGTAAAATAGATGCATTTAGTTACACTAACCTTTCGTTGAATTACACTTTAGAAAATGTTTTGTTTCAATCAATCACATTGGGATTACAATGCAATAATGCGTTTAATGCGATGTATTCAAACAACGGTTACACCTGGGGCTATATCGCAGGAGGTACTAGAACAGTTGAGAATTTCTATTATCCTCAGGCAGGGCGAAACTTTATGTTTAGACTTTTGATTGAAATATGACCAATCCAAGCCAAACTGCAACATTCTCAATCAATGTTCGTTAGTTATTACAAAAAGAAAATATTATGAAATTTCAAAAAATTATATCAATTTTTTCACTAGTAGTTTTTACAGTAATCCATATTTCTGCTCAAGATGATAAGAATTCGAATTATGAGGCACATTGGGCTGGGATAGATATTGGAACGGTTATTTTAATGAACGACGAATTTGGTACAGATTTTTCGGGGTCAACATGGAATGACCATCATCCTTATTGGGAAAATGACATTGCAAAGTCTTCGACCATATCGTTTAACATGTTTGAGTACAAACTTCCAATATTTAGGCAGTACATTGGTCTTACAACTGGTTTTGGTTATAGAAATACAAACATCGCATTTAGAGATAATTATCAGCTAGGATACAATGAAGACTATGTTTTTGCTGACTCTATGAATATCGAACAAGAAGGTATTTCTGAAATCAAACAAAACTACCTCGCAGCTCATTATTTTACAGTTCCATTGCTACTTGAATTTGCAACAAAAGAAGAAGGAAAAAAATGTTTTTATTTTAATGCGGGAGTTGTAGGTGGTGTGCGTTTTGCCTCCAGTACAACCTTGAAAGGAACTTATGACAATGGTGATAAGTTTACCAATGTGAGGCGTGCTAAATATAACTTGAACCCCTTTTTATTAGATGCATCTTTTAGGATTGGTTATGGAGCTTTTGGAATTTTTGGTTCATATAGCTTGTCCACTATGTTTAAACAGAACAAGACTGCTGCAGTTCATCCATTGAGGGTCGGAATCTCATGGAATTGGCATTTTGCGGGAGGAGATAAAAAAGAGGAAAGTGACTTTGATTTTGAAGACGCTATAGAAGAACTATAGCTCATCAAAAAATCCCTCAATTCAATAGATTAAAAACAATTCCTGCGAGTACGCCTCCAAGCAGGGGGCCTACAACGGGAATCCAAGCATAGCTCCAATTGGCATTATTTTGCTTTCGTCTGATGATTGCATACACGAGTCTTGGACCAAAATCTCTTGCAGGATTAATGGCGTAGCCAGTTGTTCCCCCGAGAGACATTCCAATAACCCAAACCAAAATTCCTACAGGAAGGGCATCTAAAGCACCAATACCGTATTGAATTTGATCAACTCCCTCAATCTGGAGGCTTGGTTTTGCGATGAAAAATATGGCAAAAACAAGAAAAAACGTACCATAAACTTCGCTTAAAAAGTTTCTCGGAGTATTTTTAATCATGGGAGCTGTGCAAAAACACCCTCTAATTGTGTTTTCATCATTTGTTGCCTTAAAGTGATCGTGATACAATTGATAATTCAACCAGCTTCCAAACATCGCTCCTAAGGTTTGTGACAACATATACATAGGAACAAGGGCCCAATCAAATTTGTTTGCCATTGCTAAACCAACGCTAACTGCAGGATTTAAATGCGCACCACTAAATTCACCGCTGATGAAAACACCTACAAATACAGCAAAACCCCATGCAATTGTGATTAAAATCCACTTAGGGTCTTTTTCTCCAGTAGTGTTTTTTAATGACACATTTGATACAACTCCCGCACCCAAAACGATTAAAATACATGTTCCAATAAATTCTGCTATGAAAGGGCTCATAAGTGATAATTTTTCGCGATAGATAAAAATAATTGAATTTGTTCTTGTTCCCAATTTTCTTTAGCATTTAATTCAGAAGACATAATTTTGGCGACCATAGGAGCGATTTTTATGCACTCTTTTGCATCAATGAGCAAGCATCTGGTTCTCCTAGACAAAACATCTTCTATTGTTTTTGCCATTTCATATTTTACAGCATAAATAATTTGAGCAGCTGTTATTGGCAGCTTATTTGTTAAGGCTTTCGGAGATCCTGAATTTACCACATCCATCTTTTTGGAGCCATAAAAATGAAGAGGATCGTCCCATGAAATGTTATTTTCATAACCAAAAATCTTTAGGTTATCAGTTTTACTCGGGATGAGATTCAACTTATTTGTATCATTAACAAGATCAATCAGGTCCATGCCCATTTTTCTGTAGGTAGTCCATTTCCCTCCTAATAAATGAAATACACCTTTCTTACTTCGATAAATAGAATGCTTTCTAGATAATGATTTTGAACTTTTGTTTTCTTGTGAGATTAGGGGGCGGAGTCCAGTAAATACACTTTTAACGTCTTTTCTTGTTGGTTTTTTTGTCATGTATTTTTCTGCATTCGACAATATAAAATCAATTTCATCATCAGTAGCAATGGGTTCGATTGTAGCATCTTTAACTTCAGTATCAGTGGTCCCCACAATGACTACGTCATGCCAAGGAACCGCAAAAAGTACTCGACCATCACTTGTATTGGGTACCATTATTGCATTTTCTGAATTTAAAAAGCTTCGGTCCAATACGAGATGAACTCCTTGACTAGGTTTGATTTTGATTTTTGAATCAGGGTCATCTATTTTCATTATTTTTTCTGCAAAAACACCAGTTGCATTCACAACAATATTTGCTTTAAGTTCGTAGGATATTTTCGTGATTTGGTCTGTGGCATGTATACCAGATACCTTACCATTTTCATAGCAAAATGAATCCCATTTAAAATAATTTATAACGGTTCCGCCATTTTCTTCAATGGTGTGTGCAAGACTTATCGCCATTCGTGCATCGTCAAATTGTCCATCATGGTAAATAATTCCTCCGTTTAATTCTTTTTGATTCACATTGGGGATTTTTTCAATGGTTTCGGTTTTACTTAACATTTGTGAAGGTCCTAACCCTAATTTGCCAGCCATTAAATCATAGATTTTCAAACCTACGCCATAAAAAGGGGTATCCCACCACTCGTATGTTGGAATGATAAAGCTCATGTTTCGAACCAAATGAGGAGCATTTTTGAGCATAATGCCCCTTTCTCTTAATGCTTCAATGACCAATGATAATTCGCCGTTTTTAAGATATCTTACACCGCCATGTACGAGTTTAGTACTTCTTGAAGAGGTGCCTTTCCCAAAATCGTATTCTTCAACCAATAGAACTTTTAGCCCCCTGCTACACGCATCCAAAGCAACACCTAATCCACTTGCTCCGCCTCCAATAACAATTAGGTCCCAGCTTTTGCTTGAATTGATTTTTTTTAAATTCGAATCACGATTCATTCATAATTATTTTCGAAATTCGTTTTTCCCAAAGCTCAATTGTATTTTGGGTAGGAGTATTTGGAACTGGGACGAATTCACGCTCTTTGGTCCACAATGATTTTATTTCTTCTTTGTTTTTCCAAAAGCCACTGGCTAATCCTGCTAAAAAGGCTACGCCTAGGGCTGTAGTTTCGGTTGTTTTTGGTCTAATAACCAAAGTGTTTAATAGGTCAGCCTGAATTTGCATTAATAAATTATTTTGACTCGCCCCACCATCAACTTTTAAACTTTGATATTCGATACCTGCATCTTTTTCCATTTCAGTGATGATTTCCCGAGACCTCAAGGCAATGGCCTCTAAAGCTGCCCTTGCGATATGGCCTTTCTTTGTGCCTCTCGTGATGCCCATTATCGCTCCGGTTGCATTTGGGTTCCAGTAAGGAGCCCCAAGGCCTGTCAGCGCAGAAATAAATGTAACACCACCATTATCGTTTACACTTTCTGCAAGTTGTTCAATTTCAGCTGAAGACGAAACCATGTTCATTCCATCTCTGAGCCATTGAATCAATGCTCCGCCAATAAACACACTCCCCTCTAATGCATAGTGCGTTTCATTATTGATTTGCCAAGCAATCGTTGTCAGCATTTTGTTTTTAGATTTAACCGGTGTTTTACCCGTATTCATCACACAAAAACACCCTGTGCCATAGGTGTTTTTTACGTCTCCTGGATTAAAACATAGCTGACCGAAAAGTGCAGCTTGTTGATCGCCTGCTATACCTGAAATCATAACTTCGTCATCCCAACCTTTTAATTGGATAGAGCCAATGTTTTCTGATGAAGATTTTACGACAGGCATCATCGATTTAGGAACATTAAGCAACTCAAGAAGCTGTTCGTCCCAATTGAGTGTATGAATGTTATAGAGCATGGTTCGACTTGCATTGCTTGGGTCTGTCAAATGATATTTGCCTTTAGATAGGTTCCAAATGAGCCAGGTATCAATTGTTCCGAAGATAAGCTCTCCTGCCTCAGCAAGTCTTCTGTTTTCTGCATTTTGGCTAAGAATCCATTGAATTTTTGTTCCTGAAAAATAAGCGTCTAATACCAAACCTGTTTTATTTTGGATGGTCTCGGCATGACCATCTCTTGAAAGATCCATGCATTTTTGAGCAGTACGTCTGTCTTGCCATACAATGGCATTGTACACGGGTTTTCCATTGTTTTTATTCCAAACAACGGTAGTCTCTCGTTGATTCGTTACACCAATGGAGTTTATCTCACTTGCATTAACCTTATTATTTATCAAAACATCCTGAATGGCCTTTTTTTGCGAGTTTAAAAGTTCAATTGGATCGTGTTCAACCCATCCTTCTTTAGGGAAATATTGTTGAAATTCAGATTGTTCCACACCAATTTCTCGTCCTTTCTTATCAAATAAAATCGCTCTCGAACTGGTTGTTCCAGCATCAATAGCAAGAATGTATTTTTTCATTTAATTCTACTTCAATTATTGAATGTTTAAAGTACGAAAAATACTTTTCAACACTTTCATTCTGGAGCATTGAATTATTTATCTTTATTCAAAATAATACCAGTTAATGTACCTCATTTTTGATACGGAAACCACAGGATTGCCAACAAAGGGATATCATGAGCCCATTAGTGATGTGGATAACTGGCCAAGACTGGTTCAAATAGCTTGGCAGCTTCATGATGTCAATGGAGTATTAATCGAAAACAATGATTTTTTAATTCAGCCAGAGGGCTTTAATATTCCATATAAAGCGGAGGAGATTCATGGGATTTCTACAGAGTTGGCAGCTCAAAAAGGTCAACAATTAACAACTGTGATAGAAGCTTTCTCTAAGGTTGTGAGCCAAGCAAAATTCATAGTTGGACATAATGTAGATTTTGACATTAATGTTTTAGGGTGTGAGTTTTTCAGGGTCAATCAAAATACAGATTGGACACAAATACCCGTATTAAATACATGTACTGAGAAAACCGCCTCGCTTTGTCAAATTAAAGGTGGGAAAGGTGGAAAATTTAAATTACCCACATTATCTGAATTACACCTAAAACTCTTTGGTGAGAGCTTTAATGAGGCACATAATGCAACAGCCGATGTTGAAGCAACTACGAGATCTTTTCTTGAGCTGATTCGAGTAGGATTATATACAGCTGAAGAGCTAAATACGGATGTTACAGGTGTAACTGAATTCAATAAAACAAATCCGGGACCAATTGCTCCTATTGGACTGAAGCATGTCAATCTCAAAAAGGAGAGTGATAAAATCAGAAAATCACTTGAAAGTCAAGCAAAATCCAATATAGATATTGATACTGAAGGAGTGGAAAGATTGGCGGATTATTCGTTTACACATCTTCATAACCATTCTCAGTATTCAATCCTTCAATCTACAACACAAATTTCAAATTTGATTGAAAAATGTGGAGCATACGGAATGCATGCTGTTGCGCTTACCGATTCAGGAAATATGATGGCAGCATTTCTTTTTGAATCGGCAACGACAAAATACAATAAAAGTGTTCAACAAGAGAGGGAAATTGCCGAAAAAGAAAACAAAGCATTCGATAAAAAAGAGATATTACCCATAATAGGTTGTGAGTTTAATGTTTGCCGAAACATGAATGATAAATCTCAAAAGGACAATGGAAGTCGAGTGGTTTTATTGGCAAAAAACAAGAGAGGATACCAAAACTTAATTAAGCTATCCTCCATGGCATTTACTTCTGGAATGTATTATGTTCCAAGAATTGACAAAGAGCTGCTTGTTCAATATAAAAGCGATTTAATTGTTTTGAGTGGAGGGGTATATGGTGAAATTCCCAACCTAATTTTGAATGTGGGAGAACAGCAGGCAGAAAATGCGATGCTATGGTGGAAAGAACATTTTGGAGATGATTTTTATGTTGAGTTGAATCGTCTTGGCTTAGAATTCGAGGACCGCTTGAATACCTCTCTGATTGAATTGGCAGTTAAGAATGAGGTAAAGCTTGTTGCGGCAAATAATTCCTTTTACTTAAACAAAAGTGATGCTTCGGCGCACGATATTCTTTTGTGTGTAAAGGAAGGAGCGTTAGTGAAAACACCGAAAGGTAGAGGAAGAGGCTTTCGGTTTGGTCACGAAAATGAGGAGTATTATTTCAAATCAACTGAGCAAATGGTTGAATTGTTTCGTGACATTCCTGCGGCTCTTCTCAATACCCAGGAAATAGTTGAAAAATGTGAGCATTACCATCTTGAACGAGATGTACTCCTTCCCGAGTTTGATATTCCTGAAAAATTTGTAGATCTAAAAGATAAGAATGATGGAGCTAAAAGAGGAGAAAATAATTATCTCAGACATTTGGTTTATGAAGGCGCAAAACAAAGATATCCAGAGATTAATGAGGAGCTAAAAGAACGCATAGATTTTGAGTTGGAAACCATTAAAAAAACAGGATATCCTGGATATTTTTTAATTGTTCAGGACTTTTGTTCTGCTGCACGATCAATGGGTGTTTCAGTGGGGCCAGGAAGAGGGTCTGCCGCCGGATCAGTCGTGGCATATTGTACCGGAATTACCAATATAGACCCCATTAAGTACGATCTTCTTTTTGAGCGCTTTTTAAATCCGGATAGAATTTCGATGCCTGATATTGATATTGATTTCGATGATGAGGGCAGAGGAAAAGTGATAGATTATGTGATAGATAAATATGGTGCAAATCAAGTAGCACAGATTATAACGTATGGAACAATGGCTGCGAAATCGTCTGTCCGGGATACTGCGAGGGTAATGGACTTATCTATTCCAGAAGCCGATCGTCTAGCCAAACTTGTCCCTGATATTTCATTGAATAAGCTGTTTGATTTGGAGGAAGGGCTTCTTATTGATAAATTAAAAAATCAGGATGATGTAAAAAAGGCCAGAGAATTAAGAAAAATATATAAAGGAAAAGATTTATCTGCAGAGGTCCTTCAAAAAGCCAAAGAAATTGAGGGCTCTTTGCGAAATACTGGAATTCATGCCTGTGGGGTTATCATTACACCGGATGATCTAACGAAGTTTGTACCTGTAGCAACAGCCAAGGATTCGGATTTAGTTTGCACACAATATGACAATTCCGTAGCTGAAAATGCGGGGCTTCTGAAAATGGACTTTTTGGGCTTAAAAACGCTTACTTTGATTAAAGATGCTGTGAAATTTGTGGAACAGACCAAAGGCATCAAATTAATTCCAGATGAATTTCCTTTAGATGATGAGCTGACTTATCAACTATTTCAAAAAGGAGAGACTGTAGGTATTTTTCAGTATGAATCTGCGGGAATGCAGAAGTATTTGAAAGAGCTTAAACCAACCGGTTTTCCTGATTTAATTGCGATGAATGCACTATATCGCCCAGGCCCAATGGACTATATCCCTTCATATGTTAAGCGTAAGCACGGAGAGGAAAAGATTGAGTATGATTTAGAAGACTGTGAGGAATATTTGAAAGAAACATATGGAATCACAGTATATCAAGAGCAAGTTATGCTACTCTCTCAAAAACTTGCAGATTTCTCAAAAGGTGAAGCTGATACCTTAAGAAAAGCCATGGGAAAGAAGGATAGAAAGGTCCTTGACAAAATGAAACCCATATTTGATGAAAGAGCAAAACAAAAAGGACATAAATCTGAAACGCTCGAAAAAATCTGGAAGGACTGGGAAAAATTTGCATCCTATGCCTTTAATAAATCGCATTCAACTTGTTATGCATGGATTGCTTATCAGACAGCCTATCTGAAGGCAAATTATCCTGCGGAATATATGGCTTCAGTACTCAGTAATAACATGAATGACATTAAAAAGGTATCGTTTTTCATGGAAGAAAGTAGGAGAATGGGCATACCAGTCCTAGGTCCGGATGTGAATGAGTCAAATTATACATTCACAATCAACAAAAAAGGTGCAATTCGCTTCGGTCTTGGGGCAGTAAAGGGACTTGGAAGTGCACCAATTGAAGAAATAGTGAAAATAAGAACATCTGAAAATTTTAATTCCATTTTTGATTTTGCCAAAAGAGTGAATCATAGATTATGTAGTAAAAGTGTATTCGAAAGTCTGCTATATGCTGGTGCATTTGATTCAGTAAACGAATCTATTCAACGAAGTCAGTATTTTGTTTCAGATGTCTCTGAAAGACCATTTTTTGAGAGTGTAATAAAATTTGGAAAGGATTATCAGGCTAATCTAGAGAAGGGACAGGAGGATTTATTTGGTGGAACATCTGACGTTCAATTGCCCGAATTGGAGATCCCTTATTCAGAGGCTTGGTCCAGTGTATATAGGCTGAATAAAGAAAAAGAAGTCCTAGGTGTCTATCTTTCAGGACATCCATTAGATGATTTTCGTATTGAAATCGAATCCTTTTGTAAAGGGGATATTCGCTGCCTTATTGAAATGGAGAAAAATGAAGGTAAAGATCTTATGATTGCTGCTGTTGTGGCTTCTGGCGAGCATAGGATTACGAGAAAAGGAGATGGTTTTGGAACCCTCATAATAGAAGATTACAATGACAGTTATAAGCTGAATATTTTTAATGAAAAATATTTAAAATTTAAGCACTTTATGGAGCCTGGAACTTTTGTAATCATCAAAGGGCGTATTGAACAAAATAGATGGGGTAAGGGGCTAGAGTTTACCGTCCATGCCATGGAACTTCTTCAAGGGTTAAGAGAAAGCAGAGCACGAAGTATTGACCTCAAGATGTCTTTTAAAGAAATAGATGATCAATTGATTTCAGAATTACAAGAGGTATTATTGAAAAAAGAAAATAAAGGCAAGTGTAAAGTGAATTTTATGATTTATGATTCTTTAGATGAAATTCATGTAAACCTATCCTCAAGATCTGTACTTGTCAATCCTACTGATGAATTGTTTAAGAAATTAAACAGTATGAGAATTGATTATGAACTAAATTGATACAAAAAAAGCGCTTTCGCGCTTTCTTTTAATCTTCAGATTCTTCTTGAGAAGGAATCAATATTTTTCCACAGTGCTCACAAATGATAATTTTTTTCTTTGTGACAATGTCGAGCTCACGTTGAGGTGGGATTTTATTAAAGCATCCACCACAAGAGGCATCTCTGTGCCCAGACCTTTGTTTATTACCATAAATCAATTCAACAACAGCCAATCCATTTTTAGAATTGTCCCTCAAACGATCGTAGGCAAGAACAAGTCTTTCCTCAATATTTTTCTTTGCTTCCTTAGAAGCTTTCAATAATTTATTTTCGTCTTTTTGAGTGGCGCTAATGATAGAATCAAGCTCAGCTTTTTTCGTTGCTAGGTCTGCTTTTTTCAGATCTAAACGCTCGGTTGCTTCCGTCAGTAGTTCTTTCTTATTTTCTATCTTAATCTTTCCTTCTTTAGTCCTCTTTTCATTCAGTTTGATTTCTAACTCTTGGAATTCGATTTCTTTTGACAGAGATTCATATTCTCGGTTATTTCGAACATTGTTTTGTCGTTCTTTATATTTTAAAATAGCCGCTTCAGATTCTTTCGAGGAAAGTTTTCTGTTGCTTATGTCTTCTGTAATTTCGTCAATTTCAGATTGGATCTTTCCTGTTCTGGTCTCGAGTCCAGCAATTTCATCTTCCAAATCCTCAACCTCAATAGGTAATTCTCCTCTGATAATTCTAATTCGATCAATTTCAGAATCAATTTTCTGAAGATTATACAAAGCATCAAGTTTCTCCTCAATCGAAGTAACCTCTTTCACAGGACTTGTTTTTTTTGCCGTGGAAGTTGACTTTTTCTCACCAGTTGCTTTCTTACTTGTTTTCGTTGCTTTTGTTGAAGTAGCTGACATATTTTAAAAATAATTTACAGGATTTGTATTTACCTCTGTTAAATGGACGTC
>QOQC01000066.1 GCA_003331365.1 Flavobacteriales bacterium
ACGGGTGAAGATTCGAATTGAATGAGGACCATCTAACTCAAAATCTGTACCTAATGTATATCTCATTTTATCAATTCGATTACCATAAAGTCCAGAATTTGGATTATAGAAAAGCTCAACACTTAATGAGGGGGTGAAAATTGATTTTTTTATATCATAACTGACTTCTGGCTTGAAACGAAGTGCCCTGTCAAAATCCGAATTGTAAGTACCTGCCGTACCTGCTTCTGCACTCATTTGATAACGTATCCTCATTGCATATGAAAGTCGGTCCCAATTGTTTTTTACTTTGGTATTAAAGTTAATTCTATTGGCCCCATTGTAATTGCCATTGTTCTCCCTTTTGGAAACAAATCGGTAATCGACAGAAAGGTGCATCCATTTCTTCACTTTATACTTTACCGTGAGTTCAGGGAATATCGTCCTTGCCTTAAAATCTCTAAATCTGCTCGAAAAGCTTCCCGAAAAATGAATCTTCTTGTTGAGCTTATATTTTACTCCAGCACTACTCCAAAGCTCAAAAGATTGGGCACTACCACTAAAGGAAATGAAAAAAAACAAGAAATTAATGACAATTAATCTCATCAGTATTTGTCAATGTAAATGGTATCCAATAAGATGACCTGATTGTTTTCGCTTGCATTTACCTGAACCAGTACCTCATCCGTTCCACTCGCAACAGAAGGATTGTCCTGATATGCAAATATTTGATAATCACCCTTTTGTAAATATCTAAATTCAAAGCTGCCATCATAGCTCGTGCTGACATCATCATCATAAAAAGAATTTTCACTTCCATAAATGATATAAACATCTTGATCAGCAGCAGGGTATTCAAAGATACTCGTACCTACATGGTTTCTCTCTATAACCACTCCTTTTATCGTAACACTACCGCCAGGACCTTCCACTTTTCTGCAAGAAGAAAAGACCATTAACAAAATGAAAATTGGAAGAATTAGCTTAATTTTATTTGTCATCTTTAATTTTTATCACGTAAAGATACAACTTCGTTAATAATTTGTCGTCTAACGAATAACTAAGAGGCATAATTTATTTTATATTGAGCCCACATTACTTAAACTAGCTATGAAATTTATCATTCTCATCTCGTCATTCTTGTTTGTATTTAGTGCTTCAAGTCAGGTTCTCATTAATGAATATTCTGCTTCAAACATGAACGGAATTACCGATAATTTTAATGATAGAGAAGATTGGGTTGAGCTTTATAATCCTTCCGGAGCTGCTGTCGACTTAACAGATTGGTACCTGTCAGATAGAGCAGGAAATTTATTAAAATGGCAATTCCCCCCGGCTACAACCATCAGTGCTAGTGACCACCTTCTTCTTTTTTGTAGTTCCAGAAACCTTGTGCAAGGAAGTGAAATCCACACTAGCTTTAAGCTCTCGCAGACTGAAGGTGATTGGGTTATATTATCAAATAATTTTGGAAACGTAGTGGATTCATTCAAGATTGTTCACTACACAAAAGAGGACCATTCCGTCGGTCGCTCTACAGATGGTGCAGCTGATTTTAAATTATTTACGAATCCAACCCCTAACACAACAAACGTCGGGGCGCAAGATTTTTACACACCGACTCCCGTTTTTGATCTTCAAGCCGGATCTTATCCTTCACCTATAAATGTGAGTATTACATGTGCAGACCCTAGCGCCCAAATAAGATATACAACGGATGGTTCTGATCCAACTGCGAGTTCCACTCTATATTCTGGACCTATAAATGTCTCTAACACACAGGTAATTCGAGCTGCTGCTTTTGGTGCAAATCTGCCGTCCTTCAATGAAACCAATACGTATTTTATTAACGAGACACATGGCCTGCCAATTGTTTCGGTTTGCAGCGAAGATGTTTATGACTTAGTTGCGAATGGAAACCAAGGTGGAGGTTGGGGAAATGGTAATAAAGTAGGTGCTTTTGAATTGTTTGAGTTAGGTGGAGTATATATTGATGAAGGCGAAGGTCATTTCAATAAGCATGGAAATGACTCTTGGAGCTATCCTCAGCGAGGATTTGATTTTATCATGAGAGATCAGTTTGGATACAATGGAGATTTGGACTATCAGATATTTCCGGAAAAATCACGTAATGATTTCCAACGCTTGATCCTTAAACCTGCAGCCAGTGACAATTACCCATTTGAAGATGGGGCACACATCAGAGATGCATTCATTCATATGCTTTCGATAAAGGCAAAAATGAAATTAGATGAAAGAACCTCAAGGTCTTGTATTGTTTATCTCAATGGTGAATATTGGGGTGTGTATGAGATTCGAGAGAAAGCTGATGACCATGATTATACAGATTATTACTATGATCAGGATAAATTTCATTTAGAGTATTTGAAAACCTGGGGCGGTACATGGCAAGATTACGGAGCACCAAATGCGCAACCAAATTGGGATAACCTAACCAATTATATTCTCAGTAATAATATGTCTGCAGGACCAGATTTTGACTATGTGGATAGTAAGCTTAACTGGAAATCATTATGCGATTATTTCATGTTTAACTCATATGTGGTAAATATGGATTGGTTGAATTGGAATACCGCTTGGTGGCGTGGTACAGATACTGCAGGAACAAAAAAGAAGTGGAGATATGTATTATGGGACATGGATGCCACTTTTGGTCACTACATCAATTATACGGGAATTCCTGATGTTTCGGCCAATGCAGATCCTTGTAATGCGGAAAATTTACCGAATCCAGGAGGTCAGGGCCATACTGATATTTTAGAAAAATTAATCGCAGAAAACCCAATAGTAGAACAGTATTATATAACGCGATATATTGACCTAGTCAACACCTATTTTTCATGTGACTCGATGCTTTCTCTGTTAGATAGCATGGTGAATGAGATCACCCCTGATATGGCAGGCCAATGCGCAAAATGGGGCGGTTCCGTTTCAGGTTGGCAAGCTAACGTACAAGAACTTCGAGATTTTATAAATGCTCGTTGTCTCGCCTTAGAACAAGGATTAATCGATTGTTATGATTTAAATGGCCCCCATGCCACAACCTTTGATGTGGAACCTCCAAATTCAGGTGAAATTAAAGTCAATTCTGTATGGGCGCCCACTTATCCTTGGAGCACGGAGTATTTTGGAGGAATTCAGACAAATATAAGAGCAAAGGCAGCTCCTGGATTTGTTTTTGACCATTGGGAATATACCACAGGACCCTTAGGATCTCCTATTACAGAAGATACAAATTCCATAGTCATTAATGCTCCTGAAGATATTGTAGCCGTATTTATAATTGATGACCCCAACTTGGATACGGATGGTGATGGAATCACAGATCAAATTGAAGGAACTGTGGGCACAGACCCAACCAATCCTGATACTGATGGAGATGGGGAAAACGATTCTGTTGAAGTAGGTGATCCAAATAACCCAAATGATACTGATGGTGATGGTATTATAGATGCATTAGAATCAAGTAATAATGATCAAGATGGTGATGGTATAAATGATGAAGAAGATCCAGCAAATACTGACCCTTGTATTCCGGATCCAAATGCAGGTAATTGTGATCAGGATAATGATGGTCTTACAAATGATGAAGAAAATGCTATTGGAACTGATCCAACAAATTCAGATACCGATGGTGATGGATACAACGATGGAGACGAGGTCAGTGCGGGCACAGACCCTCTTGACCCTTGTGACCCAGATGATGTTTTACCAGAATGTAATATTGACAGTGATGGTGACGGAATCACCGATGCTCAGGAGGAAGTTTTAGGTACTGATCCAAATGATCCTGACACTGATGGTGATGGCCTTACGGATGGTGCTGAATACAACAATGGAAGCGACCCACTAGATCCATGTGATCCAGATGATAGTAGCCCAGATTGCGCTGAAGGCGTTCATATTCCTACAGGTTTTTCACCCAATAACATTGGTCCAGAGGAAAATAATGCATACAGTATTATTATTGGACAAGATGTGGCTAGCTTTCAATTTAAAATCTTTGATAGATGGGGCAAAATCATGTTTGAATCTACTGTAAGAGGATTTGAATGGGACGGGTCGAACAAAGGTCTAGATTGCAATGCTGGAGTATATCCTTACATAATGACCGTAACATATTTAGACGGCACTTCTGAAACATTATCTGGTAATATCACTTTAATAAGATAAGATGAAAAGGCTATTGTTTTTGTTTTTAATGCTTGATTTTTTAGCTGCTGCTCAAGATTTTCATTATTCTCAGTTAGATCAATCCCTTACGCTCATAAATCCGGCAACCACCTCTACATTTTCAGGTTTTGAACGCATCACACTTCAACATAGAAACCAATGGCTTGGTGCAGGAACTCAATTTATGACAAGCATGGGAATGGCTGAGTTTTCCATAGGTAAAATTGCCCGAAAAAAAAGTGCTTACTCGGGAGTAGGCGTTTACTTCATGAATGATGTAGGGGGGGACTCAAAATTCAGTATTAAAACAGGAGGACTCACAGCAAGCGGAGTTCTTCCAATTGCAAGAAGTCATACTATTTCGGCAGGAATCCATGCCGCTTTTTCCAATAGATCCGCAGATTTTTCTAGAATTTCATTTTTGAATCAATGGAATGGTACAACGTTTGACCCGACCATTAATTCGGGAGAGAATAATGGAATTTCATCTTTTTCACATCTAGATGCTGGAGTAGGAATTGCGTATGGCTTTAACAAAGAAAATGAAAACACACTTTCAAGTAACGAGATGAGCTTTCAAGGTGGTTTTTCCGTGCAGCATCTAAATAAACCAAAGTTGAGATACAACTCATTGGTTGATGACAGACTTTTTATGAAATTCTGTTTTCATGCCAATGTTAGATATGGATTGTCACCTGAATCAAATCTAGAATTGAGTGCGGCACAATTCATTCAAGGAAGCCATTATGAAACCATCGCGGGTTTATTTTATAGACTAAAGACTAAAAATGCCTCTAGAGTGACTTCACTTATGAGTAATCAATACTTTGTTTTTGGAACCTATTTTAGAAGTGTGGGAACAGTAATTCCTACTGTTTACTTTGATCTTGGCGCTTTCAGTATTGGAGTTTCATATGATTATGAGTTTGGTCAGCTGTCAAGTATGTACAAGCAATCTGTTGAGGTAAGCCTTAAATTTAACTCAGGAAAAAAATCAATCTTTAGCAGTTCTAAGCTTCATTGATGAAATGCAACCATTTATTGGACTGCTCTGCGTTAAGTACTCGAGGCATTTTATTTTGAGATCCTACCTTACCAATACTCTCCATGAAATCGTAAAATGTTTTTGGTTCAAGTATTTTTATTTGAGGATTGGAAAGACTATACTTCCTTGCTGATTTGTAGTCATCATTTAAGCGACAAAGAACTTCGTCAAGGTATTTCATGATTTCTTGTGGATCAACTCCTAAATCTGACGAACCTAGAAACCAACTGTGACATTTTTTTTCTACATCGGCGTATATGGTGAATTCGGAAAATTGAATGTCAAATTTATTACCGGTTTCTATAAGTCCTTCATTGATATTGCCCAATGACAAATGCTCACCACAAAGACTTAAAAATTGTCTAATTCTACCTGAAATTATAATTTCATACTCCTCGGTGTCGACAAAGCGGACAAGGTCCCCTATAAGGTATCTCCATAATCCCGCATTCGTTGATATTACAAGTGCATAGTCCACACCTTCCTTTACCTGGCTTATGGTATATGCCTGAGCATTCGGTTTAATTTTTCCCGATTCATCAAAATATTCAGAATTGAAAGGAATAAATTCAAAAAATATTCCATTATTCATTAATAATTTCATTCCTCGCCGAGAACCATCAAGCTGATATCCGAAATATCCTTCACTGGCTAAATATGTATCAAGAAGGTTTATCTTGTGTTTAGAAATACAATTGAGCCTTTCAAGGTAGGGCTCCATAAAAACTCCGCCATGGACATACACATGTAAATTGGGCCATATATCATGAATTGTGTCCAGTTGGTAATGTTCTACGATGCGTTCCATGAGCATTAGGCACCAGCTAGGAATCCCAGCTATGATACCAATATCCCATTTAGGTGCTTTTTGAACCATGATATCTAGCTTTTTATTCCAATCAGACATTCCACTGATGCGTGGACCTGGTTTGGTAAAAGGTGAAACGATGAACGAGGTGTGTTTTTTAAGTATTCCGCTTAAATCTCCTTCAACGTGAGTCTCTTTGTAATTGAGTTTTGTAGAACCACCAATAGCGAGTAGGCTGGTATTGAAAAATGATTGAGGTAAATCCAATCCGTGTAGTAATGACAATTGTCTAATACTTGTTTTTTGAAATGAGCGTATCATTTCAACAGTTATAGGAATACGTTTACTTGGAGAACCCGTAGTTCCCGAGGACAGCGCATAATATTTTATACGCCCACGCCAAGTATTGTCTTTCTCTCCCAGCAATGAATATTTCAACCATTTCTGATAAAATTCATCGTAGCTCGTTACCGGTACATTTTTTTGAAATTTCTTCAGCTGATTGGAAGTATTTAAAATTTCTTGAAATTCATGAGATATACCAAATTTGGTAGATTTAGATTTTGACAGCAAATAGCTTAAAACTTCTAGCTGGTGTTTGTAACCCAATGTTTTTCTTGCGTTTTTTCTGTAGCTTAAGGCTGTTGTTGTCTTTAATAACCTTCCTATTAATGGCATTTATCGCTTATTATATTGATTTTAAAGGCAAAAATAAAGATAAATATTCATCTTATTTTTCGATAGTTTATCTTAACTTTGCCTCAAATTTAATACCTATGAGTGAAAAATCATTTATTGTCCCACATGACTTTACTCCTGTAGCTGACATTGCTCTAGAACATGCCATAGCTACTGCTAAACCTTTAAATGCTGAAGTTCAATTGGTACATGTAGTATCGAAAGAAAATCAAATTCACGAAGCAAATCAAAAGCTCGATTCAATTGTTGAGAAATATGCTTCAAGTGGAGTGAAAATTGTTGCTAATGTTAGACTTGGTAATATTTTTGAAGATATTGGTGATTTTGCCCTAGAACATGAAGCTGAGCTTATATTCATGGGAACCCATGGTGCTCATGGTTGGCAACACGTAACAGGAAGTCATGCCCTAAAGGTAGTTACCAATTCTTCTGTTCCGTTTATCATCGTCCAAGAAAAAGTAGTTAAACCTACGGGATATGACTCGATTGTTGTTCCCATGGATTTAAATAAAGAAACCAAACAGAAACTGACTATTGTTTCTAGATTGGCAAAATATTTTGGGTCAAAAGTGCATGTGGTTATACCAGATGAAACTGATGACTTCTTGAAGCATCAGGTGAAATCAAACATTGTTTTCGCTAAAAGATTTTTCAAAGACCGTGGTGTTGATATGCAACACTCCATTATCTCGAGATCAGGTTTTGATAAGGAAGTGGTAAAATATGCGGTATCAGTAGATGCAGATTTAATTGCCATTATGAATCTAAATAGAAATAGTTTCTTAAACGCACTTTCTTCAAATTACGAACAATACATCATTACTAATGATGCTTTAATACCTGCATTAATTGTAAATCCAGTTTACAAAGAGGGATATGGTCAAAGTATTCTATTCAGCTAAAATTCTGAATTTCAGTTGAAATGTTGTTCCAACAATCTATAAATGGCTCAATATACAACGCTTAATAAATTTTTAGCTACGGACAATAATCGTTCTCTTCAACAGAATAATGAGGACCTTCAAAATGTTTTAAATGATTTAGCTGAAGCCAGTATTTCAGTGAGCAAGGATATTTCTCGTGCGGGCTTAATCGATGGTTTTTTGGGTGCGCAAGGAGGTCAAAATGTACAAGGGGAAGATCAGCAAAAACTTGATGTAATTGCAGATAATGCATTTATTGGTGCACTACAAAACGGAGGAGCTGTCTGTGGAGTGGCATCTGAAGAAAATGAGGATTTTGTGTCATTTAATAACCCTAAATCACAATCCGGCAGTTATGTTGTTCTCTTTGATCCTTTAGATGGCTCAAGTAATATTGATGTGAATGTTTCCATTGGAACCATTTTTTCTATTTACAAACGAATTTCTCCAATTAATGGGCCCGCTTGTATCGAAGATATGCTTCAAAAAGGAACCAAACAGGTTGCTGCTGGTTATATACTTTATGGTTCCTCTACAATGTTTGTGTTTACTTCAGGCCAAGGGGTAAATGGCTTTACCCTTGATCCAAGCAAGGAAGAATTTCATCTTTCTCACCCTGACATGAAAATGCCGGTTAAAGGAAGATATTACGCAATGAACGAGGGGAATATTAATGAATGTAATCCAAAGATTATAGATTATATCAAGTACTGTCAAAGTAGAGACAATGATTACGGAAGTCCTTATTCTGGAAGATATATTGGATCATTAGTCGCAGATTTTCATAGAAATCTAATTAAAGGCGGAATCTATATATACCCCTGCACTAAAAGTGCGCCTGAAGGAAGGCTTCGGTTATTGTATGAGTGTAATCCTTTGGCATTTATATCTGAACAGGCAGGCGGATTATCAACTACAGGAACCCAAAGAATCATGGATATTCAACCTGAAAAATTACACCAGAGAGTTGCTTTTTTCACAGGTTCGAAGTACATGGTTGAAAAAGCAATGGGATTTTTGAAATGATATGAGCCTCACATCATTTTTAGCGCATCTTCAGAATCATCCAGAAATCAATCTTTCTGCCGAAAAACTTTCACATGCTAAATGTAAAATTCATTGGAAAGGTACTTTGGGGTCGGCAAAGGGGATTTTTTCTTCGGCCGTGGCACAACAATGTCCCGGTCATCATGTATTTATTCTCAATAATAAAGAGGATGCTGCTTATTTTTTAAACGATTTACAGGGCCTGTATCCTGAAGATCAAAGATTGGTTTTTTACCCTGCTTCATATAAGGTACCCTATCAATTGGAAGAGGTCGATAATGCCAATGTAGTGGCTCGAACTGAGGCATTGAAAAAGCTGAGTGGGCAAGATAACTGTTGGATTATTACCTATCCTGAGGCTTTATTTGAAAAAGTTTTAACTAAAAAGAAACTTGTATCCAACACGATGAAGATTGAGGTTGGAAAAACCTATTCAATAGATTTTATTAATGAATTATTGCTCGACCACGATTTTGACAGGGTAAACTATGTTTATGAACCGGGGCAATTTTCAATTCGAGGAGGTATTGTTGATGTCTTTTCATACGCCAGTGACACACCTTACAGAATTGAATTTTTTGGAAATGAAGTGGAGTCTATTCGAACATTTAATGCTGCAGATCAGCTTTCCATCAGTTCACATCAATTTTTCAGTATCGTCCCAAACATACAAGGTAAAATGCTCCTCGATGGAATGGATTCATTTTTTCAATACCTCAATGGGGATATTACCATATGGATTGATTCAGTAGAACGGGCAAAACAAACCTTAAAAAATGAATTCGAAAAAGCACATAAAATATATAATTCTTTAGATCAGCAAATAAAAAAAACTGTTCCCTCTGATTTATTCATAAATGACAATGACCTGGTATTAAATTTTGAAAACCTCAAGCTTGTTGAGATGGGTACAAAATCTTATTTTGAAAATGCTACCCCTATAAACTTTGAACTTATCCCACAACCTAGCTTTAACAAAAACTTTAATTTACTTATTGATGATTTAGCTAAAAATCAAAAGAACCAATTCAAAAATTATATATTTTCAAATCAAGCAAAACAGATTGAAAGGTTATACCAGATTTTTGAAGATATAGGTGGAGATGTAGCTTTTACCCCAATTCATTCGGCGCTTCAAGAAGGATTTATTTGTAAAACCTTGAAAATTGTTTGCTATACAGATCATCAGTTATTTGAACGGTATCACAGATTCAGACTTAAAGAAGGATTTAGAAAAGCCAAACAAGCTCTTACTTTAAAGGAAATATACAATCTACAGAAGGGAGATTATGTTACCCATATTGACCATGGCGTTGGACAGTTTTCTGGACTTGAAACCATCGATGTAAACAGCAAAAAACAAGAAGCTATTCGTTTAATTTACAAAGATGGAGATGTACTCTATGTAGGTATTCATTCGCTACATAGGATTTCAAAATTTACAGGAAAAGAGGGTTCTGTTCCAAAAATGAATAAGCTTGGAACACAATCATGGAATACACTTAAATCTAAAACCAAAAAGAAAATTAAAGAGCTTGCTTTTGACTTGATTAAGCTCTATGCCAAACGAAAAAACCAACCTGGCTTCTCATTTACTGAAGACACTTATCTTCAAAATGAATTGGAAGCCTCCTTTATTTTTGAGGATACTCCTGATCAATACAAAGCAACGCAGGATGTAAAAAAAGACATGGAATCACAAACACCAATGGACCGCTTAATTTGTGGAGACGTTGGGTTTGGTAAAACTGAAGTTGCGATAAGAGCTGCTTTTAAGGCTGTAGCGGATAGCAAACAAGTTGCTGTCCTTGTACCAACAACGATTCTTTCCTTGCAGCATTACAGAAGCTTCAAGGAGCGCCTTTCAGAATTTCCTTGTAATATTGATTACATCAATCGTTTTAAAAGTGTTCGAGAAACCACAAAAACAATTCAAAAGCTGAAGTCCGGCGAAATTGATATTCTGATAGGAACCCATGCCATTGTTTCAGAACGAATCAAATTCAAAGATTTAGGCTTAATGATCATCGATGAAGAGCAAAAATTTGGGGTTGCTGTAAAGGATAAGCTAAAAACAATGAGAACCAGTGTAGACACACTGACTCTGACCGCTACACCCATACCTAGAACGCTACAATTTTCATTAATGGGAGCACGTGACCTAAGTATAATCAACACTCCCCCACCCAATAGACAACCAGTATTAACAGAAATCATAACCCTAAATGAAGAAACCATAAGAGATGCCATTTCCTATGAGGTATCACGAGGAGGACAGGTGTTTTTTGTAAACAATCGAATTTCAAATATTCAGGAAATTGCCGGTATGATTCAGAGACTTTGCCCAGGAGTCAGAGTGGGTATTGGTCATGGACAAATGGATGGTAAAGTACTTGAAAAAAATATGCTTGACTTTATTAAAGGGGCATATGATGTGTTGATTGCAACCACAATTATAGAATCAGGAATTGATATTTCAAATGCCAATACAATCATTATTAATAACGCACATAATTTCGGTTTAAGTGATCTTCATCAGCTGAGAGGAAGGGTTGGACGAAGTAATAAAAAGGCTTTTTGTTATTTAATTGCCCCAAAATTCAGCCTGCTATCCTCAGAAGCTAGAAAGCGACTAGAGGCATTGGTTCAATTCACAGACTTAGGCTCTGGATTTAATATTGCTATGAAAGATTTGGATATTCGTGGAGCGGGGAACATGCTTGGCGGGGAACAAAGTGGATTTATATCTGAAATTGGTTTTGAGATGTATCAGAAAATCTTGAATGAAGCCATGAAAGAACTTAGAGATGATGAATTCAAGGAACTTTTCAATGAAAGAACTACCGATCAGATGACCACCTATTCTGAAGATTGCATTTTTGAAACGGATTACGAAGTTAGAATTCCAGACTATTATGTGAATGATGTTTCTGAACGTTTAAGCTTATATCA
>QOQC01000067.1 GCA_003331365.1 Flavobacteriales bacterium
TCATCATCTGCCCAAAGGATATTTCCTGAATTAGTCATTCTTTTAGCTTAATTTTGTAGTGAAAAATAAAAGTAGTCATTTGCAAACAAATTTGAATCGTAACAATAAGAAGAAAATCATTAACGACCCGATATATGGTTTTATTGCCATACCTGATGATTTAATCTTTGATATTATTGAACATCCTTTCATGCAAAGACTTAGAAGAATCTCTCAACTCGGATTAAGTCATTTGGTATATCCCGGTGCCATTCACTCTCGATTTCAACATGTTCTTGGCGCCATGCATCTCATGATTCAGGCGGTTTCGGTTCTAAAGAGAAAAGGACATGAGATTAACGATGAAGAGGAGCGAGGTGTATTACTGGCAATTCTTTTACATGATATTGGACATGGTCCTTTTAGTCATGCTTTAGAATATGATATTGTTAGCTCAGTTACTCATGAGGATATTTCATCATTTTTCATTCAGCGCTTAGAGAAGGAGTTTGGTTCAGATTTACAAATGGCCCTTAGTATTTTTGAAAATAAATATCAAAAACCATTTTTACATCAGTTGGTATCGAGTCAGCTGGATATGGATCGATTGGATTATTTGAATAGAGATAGTTTTTATTCTGGTGTTAGTGAAGGCATTATCGGTAGTGACCGGCTTATTGAAATGTTACAAGTTTATAATGGAAATTTAGTGATAGAGGAGAAAGGTATTTATTCTATTGAGAAGTTTATTGTAGCGAGAAGATTGATGTATTGGCAGGTTTATTTGCACAAGACTGTGGTTTCTGCAGAATACATGCTTATTTATGCACTTAGAAGGGCAAAAAAGCTGGTAAAAAGCGGAAAGGAAGTTTTTGCAAGTCCATCATTGGCATATTTCCTAAACAAAGAAATTTCGTTTGATGATTTTAAAAATGATGATGAAGTAATTAATCATTTTGCACGTCTAGATGACTTTGATATTTTGACGAGTTTAAAAGTTTGGGCAACTCATGAGGACAAGATTTTGCAATATTTATCCAAATCAATAGTAAATAGACGGCTTTTTAAAATTGAAATTTCTCGGAATGCTTATACTTCTCAACAGATAGAAGAAAGAAAAAAAATCATTTCTGTTTCATCGGGTATTGGAGATGTTGATCTCGATTTTTTGGTTTTCTCGGATAAGCTAGTGAATAAGGCTTACAATGAAAAACGTCAAAACATCAATATTTTAATGAAAAGTGGAGAGATTGTTGATTTAGCTCAGGCCTCAGATAATTTGAATATCTCCGCACTTGCTATGCCTGTTGAAAAATATTTCTTGTGTTATCCCGAGTAAAAATGCTCGAATTACTCACGTTTTAATTTCCCTTCCTTCCAGTCTCTAATGAGCTTAGCCCATGAGTATGGGTTAAGAAGGTTGTTTACCGGGAGCTGTCCATTTGTATAGAGCTTTGTGTACCGTTGGTTCATAACTAGGCCACTAGCGAGTGAGGCATCTGCATCTAATCGTGCAGCTACAAAAGCAAGTGATTCACCTGAAAGTTCTCGTTGTGCTCGTCTAACGGCATCATCGTATGGTTTCATTTCAACAAAGAATCTTGCGAAATCTTCTCTAGACGGCCATGGGTATACTGTCACTTCAGGGAGATTAATCGTGTCCTGTTGAAGCATATGAATAATGCTATATCTATTTTCCTTTAAAGTATCAGGTACTATGTAAGTTGAGGTTTTGTAACCGTAATAAGAAAAATAGAGTGTATCACCTGGAAATGAAACCATAGAGAAATAGCCATAATAATCTGCTATGACACCTCGTCCAATAGAACGATCGTATACCGTAATGTAAGGCATAGGATTTAAATCATGTTCTGAAACAACTACACCTGAAAGCTGTAATATTTTTGAAGTATCAATATCTTTCCTTTGGGCCAATATGGTTTGACTCATACAGATAACCAGGAAGAAAAGTAAATAAACTCTCATATTCAATATCAAGACAAGTTTAATCATAAAATGTACTTTATGTTAATTTTTGGGTATTATTAACATAAGAAAATCATCCTGAATCGAACTCCAATGAATTTTTCATAAATTTGCAAGAATTTATTTTAACAATAGGTTCATATGTCTCTAGAAAATTTAGCACAAATACAAGAAGGTTTAACCTACGACGATGTTCTTTTGGTTCCGGCCTATTCGGAAGTATTGCCCCGTGATGTGAAGTTATCAAGTCGTTTTTCGAAAAAAATCGAATTAAATGCACCAATAGTAACTGCAGCAATGGATACAGTTACTGAGGCAAATATGGCAATAGCAATAGCTCAGCAAGGAGGTATTGGAGTGATTCACAAAAACATGTCAATTGAAGAACAGGCGAAAAATGTAAGAAAAGTAAAACGTTCTGAGAGCGGAATGATTATTGATCCAATTACTTTACATCAAGGTGCTATTGTTAAAGATGCCTTGGCTTTGATGAAAGAAAATAGTATTGGAGGTATTCCAGTTGTAGATGATAACAAGAAACTTATCGGAATAGTAACGAATAGAGATTTGCGTTTTGAAAAGAATGAAGAAAGACCAGTAATCGAAGTAATGACCTCGGAAAATTTGATTACTACTCTAGAATCGATTGAATTAAGTAAGGCAGAAGTAATTCTTCAGGAAAATAGAATTGAAAAATTGCCTGTTATTGATGCGGATAACAATTTAATTGGTCTAATCACCTACCGAGATATTATAAAAGTTAAAGAGCATCCTACTTCATGCAAAGATGAATTGGGCCGATTGAGGGTAGCCGCCGCAGTTGGTATAACGGATGATACCTTGCAAAGAGTTGAAAGTCTTGTTATTGCTGGTGTTGATGCTATCGTTATAGATACGGCACATGGACACACAAAAGGTGTTGTTGAAAAGCTGAAAGCAGTAAAAGAAAAGTTTCCAGAATTAAATGTAATAGTTGGAAATATTGCTACAGCTGAGGCTGCAAAATATTTGGTGGAAGCCGGTGCAGATGCCGTTAAAGTAGGAATTGGACCTGGGTCAATATGTACTACAAGAATAATTGCCGGTGTTGGTGTACCTCAGTTATCGGCAATTAATGAAGTGGCTAAGGCAATCAAAGGATCAGGTGTGCCTGTAATTGCGGATGGAGGAATCCGTTACACCGGAGATATCGTAAAGGCACTAGCAGCTGGTGCAGATTCGGTTATGCTTGGTTCTATGTTCGCAGGTGTTGAGGAGTCACCTGGAGAAACCATTATATATGAAGGTAGAAAATTCAAATCTTACAGAGGTATGGGTTCCATAGAGGCCATGCAACAAGGTTCGAAAGACCGGTATTTTCAGGATGCTGAAGATGATATCAAAAAATTAGTTCCGGAAGGTATTTCAGGGCGCGTACCATATAAGGGATCACTTTCTGAAGTGATGTACCAAATCATCGGTGGAATTCGTGCCGGAATGGGATATTGTGGTTCAGCCACAGTTGAAAACTTGAAAGGATCAAAATTTGTAAGAATTACATCGGCTGGTGTTCGTGAATCTCATCCGCATGATGTTTCAATTACAAGAGAAGCTCCAAACTATAGTATTAAATAAACAAACTCATGAAAAAAACAATTTTCTTATTACTCTGTCTCCTTATTTTTAATAATGTAAATGCTCAGTCTGACCCAAGTGTTATGGAGGTCAATGGGCAAAAGGTGAGTAAGAGTGAATTTTTACAGATCTATTTGAAAAATAACAATGACCCAAAGTTTGATAAAGCCTCAATTGATGAGTATATGGAGCTCTTTACAAAGTTCAAATTAAAGGTTGCTGAAGCTGAGAGACTTGGATATGATACGATTCCTAGGTTAAAAAAAGAACTTGAAGGTTACAGAAAACAGCTTGCCTTGCCTTATTTGATTGACAGTGTTGAAAACAAGGCTATGGTAAGAGAGTCATACGATAGACTTAAAAAAGAAATTAGAGCTTCACATATTTTAATTAAGGTAAACCAAAATGCCTCAGCTCGAGATACTTTGAAAGCCTATAATCGTTTACTAGAGCTAAAAAAGAGAATTGAAGACGGAGAAGATTTTGAGGTAGTAGCACGATCTAAAAACAGCTCGCAAGATCCTTCTGTAATGAAAAATGGGGGTGATTTAGGTTTCTTTACAGCATTTCAAATGTTGTATTCTTTCGAGGAAAAGGCATACAATACTCCTAAGGGAGAAGTATCAGACCCATTTCGGACAAAATACGGATATCATATACTTCAAGTTACTGACTCGAGACCAGCAAGAGGTACCATACGCGTAGCACATTTAATGGTAGCTACACCTCAAGGAACCAGTGAAGCAGAGATTGTTTCTGCAGAAAAGAAAATCAATGAAATATATGAAAAGCTTAAAGAATCAAATAGTACTGAAGACTGGGAGAACATGGTAAGTAAATATTCTGATGATCCTTCATCTGCTAAAAAAGGTGGGGTGCTTCCTATTTTTGGTTCAGGTACAGCGCAAAGGATGGTCCCCATCTTTGAAGATGCGGCATTTGCATTGAAAGAAGATGGAGAGATTTCTGCGCCAGTTAGAACCGATTTTGGATTTCATATCTTAAAAAGGTTAGAATGGAAGGATATTAAGTCCTTTGATGATATGAAAAAGGAGCTTCAAAAAAAGGTAAATAAAGATGAACGATCTATAAAGACGCAAGATATTTTTGTTTCTAAGCTGAAGAAAAAGTATAATTTTCAAGAATCTGACGGTCAATATTTAAAGTGGTTTGTTGAGAATTTAGACTCATCATATTATGCGGGAAGATGGGAGATTAATGATTTAATTACGGATGGAACAATTTTCAGCATTGGTGAAAAGCAATACAGACAAACCGATTTTGCAAAATTTATAAAGAAAGCATTTAGAGGTATGCGAAGGTTTACTTTTGAAGAGATCGTTCAAAAACAATATGCGGAATGGGTTAAAAAGAGTGTTCTTGAATACGAAGAAGCATTGTTAGCATCAAAATACCCAGAATACAAGGCTTTAGTGAAAGAATATCATGATGGTATTATCCTCTATGAAATTATGTCTGATAAGGTTTGGAATAAAGCAGTTAAGGATACGGCAGGTTTAAAAGGATTTTATGAGACTCAGAAAATGAAATACATGTGGCCAGAAAGATTTGATGCTACTGTTTATACCTGTGCGAATTCAGAAATTTCAAATAAAGTTTTCAAGCTGTTGAAAAAGAAGAAAAACACCTCTGATGTCATCTTAGAAAAAATTAATGTAGACACAGAACTGAACCTGGATGTTAAGATGAATAAATATGACCCTAAACAAGTCGATTTCTTGAAAGGAACAAATCTATCAGAAGGCCGTAACGAGCCATTTGAGGTAGAAGGCAAGTATTATGTTGTTATGGTAAATGAAATGCTTCCAGTCATGCCTAAAGAACTTTCTGAAATTAAAGGTGCAGTAATATCAGACTACCAAGCATTTTTGGAAGAGTCTTGGCTAAAGGAATTAAAGGAAAAATACCCGGTAAAAGTGAATTACGAGGTACTATACAACTTAGGGCCGAATGATTAATCACATCATTTTACTTTTTTGTGTTCTTTACACATCAACTGTTTCAGCTCAAAACGGCAAATTAGTCAATAAGGTTCTGGCGCAGGTAGGAGATAATATCATTCTCATGTCTGATATTGAAATTCAAAAGATTCAGGCCAAACAATCAGAAATGAATGTGGATTTCGATTTCTCTTGTTCTATATTGGAAAAATTGATGGTACAGGAATTGCTTGTGAATCAAGCGAAATTAGACAGTGTAGAAGTATCTGATGAGCAAGTGGATGCTGAAATGGAAAATCGACTGCGAATCATCGAAAAAGATATGGGAGGACGTGATAAACTCGAAGAATTTTACGGAAAGACCACCACTCAAATTAAAGAAGAATTTCGTTCAATAATAAAGGATCGCATCCTGGCTCAAGAAATGGAAAGAACCATAACAACGGGCATATCCGTGACACCAAAGGAAGTATCTACCTTCTTTGAAGCACTGCCCAAGGACAGTATTCCATTTATTAATATGAAATTAAGCTTTCAGCAAATTGTAATTTATCCTGATATTACTCAAGAAGATAAAAAAAGAGCCTATACAGAGTTAGAGGAAGTGTCAAATTTAATTCAGGTTGCGGGTAAAAGTTTTGAGACAATGGCTCGAATTCATTCTGATGATCCGGGAAGCGCCAGTCAAGGTGGTAAAATTGAGGCATCTAGAGGAATGATGGTGCCGCAATTTGAATCCACCGTATTTAAATTGAAGGTTGGTGAGGTATCCGATATTATAGAAACAGATTATGGTTATCACATCATTAAACTTATTTCTAGAAAGGGAGATGATTATACCTGTTTGCATATACTGAATATGCCTGAATTTAGTAATGATGCCATCAATGAAGCTTCAATTCGAATGGATGAGTGCTACGGTAAGTTGAATCAGAATGAAATTACCTGGAATGAGGCTGTTTATGAATACTCGAATGATGATAAAACAAAGCAAAATGGTGGAATTATTACCAACCCTATATCTGGAGATCAATTATGGGATATGGAGAATCTAAATCAGGTTGATCAACAAATTTATTTGCTTACTGATGCTATGGAAAAAGGTGATATTACCACGCCTAATCTCTATGTAGATATATTTGAAAGAAAGCAGGGAATACGAATTGTTCGTTTAATGGAAAGATATGAGCCTCATGTTGCAAATATTAAAGATGATTACACATTAATAAAAGCGGCTGCAGAAAATGATAAAAAGCAAAAAACAATGGCTAAATGGATAGATTCAAAAATCGCTAATGCTTTTGTTCGAGTTGACGACTCTTATCAGAGCTGTAAATTTTCATATAAATGGTTTGCCAATCCTAATAATTGATGAAATGACAGATAAGGAAAGAATAGATGAGCTCGTTGTGAGTTATACGAAATTAAAAAAAGAGATCAGTAAAGTGATTGTTGGTCAGGAAGATGTAGTCGATCAGGTGTGTATTTCTATTTTTTCACGTGCTCATTGTCTATTGGTTGGTGTTCCGGGATTAGCTAAGACCCTTCTTGTAAATACAATTTCCGAAACTCTTGGCTTAAGCTTTAATCGTATTCAGTTTACACCTGACCTTATGCCATCAGATATTATTGGCTCAGAAATTTTAGATGAAAAAAAGACATTTAAATTTATTTCAGGGCCTGTTTTTTCGAATGTCGTATTAGCAGATGAAATTAATCGTACGCCTCCCAAAACACAGTCTGCATTGCTTGAGGCCATGCAAGAAAGAAACGTCACAGCGTCAGGTAAAACTTATGAATTGCCGAATCCCTTCTTTGTTTTAGCTACACAAAATCCGATAGAGCAGGAGGGAACATACCCCTTGCCTGAAGCTCAACTCGATCGATTCATGTTTAATATCTGGGTAGATTATCCAAGCTACGATGAGGAGCTAGAAATTGTTAAAAAAACTACATCTGATGTCAAGGAAAAGCTTGATGTTATTTTAACGTCGGATCAAATTATTACTTATCAAGATCTAATTCGTAGAATTCCAGTCGCAGATAATGTACTAGAATATGCTGTGAACTTGGTAAACAGCACCCGCGTAAACAATGAAAAGGCTCCTGAAATTACCAAAAAGTATATTACTTGGGGAGCCGGTCCGAGAGCATCACAATATTTGATTGTTGGAGCTAAATGTTATGCAGCTATTCAGGGAAAGTATTCACCGGACATTGAAGATGTAAAGGCCATTGCTAAACCCATTTTGAGGCATAGGTTGGTTAGAAACTACCGGGCTGAGGCTGAAGGATATTCTATGGATCGAATTATTTCAGAATTATTGTAAATCCTTCGTTTTCTGCAAATTTAATTTTGCTCTATCCCAGTATTGATCCATTTCCGTTAAAGGCATACTTTCTATTTTTCTATTGTCCCTTTTTATGAGCTTTTCCATAAGCTGAAATCGGGCTATGAATTTTTGATTTGTTTTTGAGAGGGCAGATTCTGGGGATAAGTCAATAAATCTTGCATAGTTGACTAATGAAAAAAGGAGGTCTCCAAATTCTTCTTCCATTTTATCGCTGTTTGTATTCATTTCCGCCTCAAATTCATTCATTTCCTCCTTCACTTTTTTCCAAACGTCCTTTGCCGTTTCCCATTCAAATCCAATTCCTTTTGCTTTTTCTTGAATTCGGGTCGCCTTAACTAAAGCCGGAAGCGATCCAGGGACACCTTCAAGAACGGATGTTTTACCTTCCTTTAGCTTGAGTTTTTCCCAGTTCTTTTTAACCTCCTCCTCATCTTGAACCTGAACATTACCATAAATGTGTGGATGTCTATGAACTAGTTTATCACAAACTGCATTTATCGCATCTTCAATATCAAAGGCTTTTTTTTCACTCGCTATTTTGCAATAAAAAACCATATGCAATAGTAGATCTCCGATTTCTCCTTTAAGCTCTTCAAGATTATTTGCGGTGATTGCATCTGCAAGCTCGTATGTTTCTTCAATAGTTAAATTTCTCAAAGATTCAAAGGTTTGCTTTTGATCCCAGGGGCATTTCTCCCGCAAATCATCCATGATGTCCAATAATTTTTTAAACGCAATTAGTCTTTTATCCATTATGATACAAATGTAATATTAATCATATTGATTGCTTAACTTTGGTAAAGTGAAAAAGGCACTTATTATCTTATCTTTAGTATTGAATGTATTTCAATTTGAAAGTCAAATAAGTGAGGGATTCGAGTTCAGAATGAAATCTGGTTTTTTGGTTGCGCATAGGGGAGTACTTTCACATTTACCTGTGCAAACTGCCTTAGCATCAGAACTTTCTTATTTCAAGCGTTTAAAAGACGAGAAATCTTGGGCCAAGAAATTAAATTACCCAACAGTTGGTGTAACATTTTTCTATGGCTCAGTAGGTAATAATGAAATATTAGGTAGATATACTGCCTTATATGGATTTGCAGATATTCCTTTATTTTTAAAACATCAATTCGAACTTAACTGGCGTTTTGGTACTGGTTTAGGATATACGAACCGTATTTATGACCCTATATTTAATCCAAAAAATATGGCAATCAGTACGCATTTAAACGCTATGATTGTAATGGGACTAAAATCTGTTTATCGCTTTAATAGGAGTAGCCTTTCTTTGGGAATTGATATGACCCATTTTAGTAATTGTGCATTTAATATTCCCAATTATGGCATCAATATGCCATACGTGTCAATGAGCTATGCACGAAGCCTTAGACAAGATTCTATTTCTTCGGTGAGAAAACAAATTATGCAGTATAAAAGACTGTATTTTGGAGCTCATGGAGTATACTCACTACAGGAGATTAACCCACATGGTTCCCGAAAATACCCAGTATTTGCAATAAGTGCCTTTGGAAGATATTATTTTCAACAGAAAGCAGGTATGGAATTGGGGATGGATATTATTTCGAAACAGTCAATATTTGATTTTGAGCCTCAAGTGGATAAGAGTCAATCTAGTATTTTACAGTTGGGAATCTATTCTGGTTATATACTACCATTGAATCATTTTCATTTTTTCTTTGGAATGGGTGCCTATGTTCGTGATCGCTATAGACCCAATGGACTCTTATACCATAGAATAGGGTTTAGATACCAACTTTCTAATGGATTTTACGGAAACATGACATTAAAATCTCACTGGGCGAAAGCGGATTACATGGAAGCTGGTATTGGATATTTGTTTAATTATAATAGAAGATAGTTGATAAGATATACTAATACATATCGAATCAGTTTATTAATCATGACATTGTTTCTATGTTCGTTATATTCGTGCAAGCCACCAAACGAGAGGAAATGTTTTAAAGGTGTGGGAGAAAGTGATTCGCTCATTATTGAGTTGCCTCATTTTAGTAAACTAGTTTTGGGTGAGCATATGACATTTGTTCTTGTTCAGGATACGGTTGAAAAAGTTAGGATATACGGTGGAGAGAATCTTCTAAATCATATTGTCCTCAATACAGATAATTCAAATGAAATTATAATTTCAAATGAAAATCGGTGTCGCTTTCTGAGATATAAAAAAAATGAAATACTTGTCTACATTCATTTCATACATATTGATGACTTGAACTATAGTGGTTCGGAGACTTTAAGCAATGAAGGCATTTTGCAATTCGATGACATTCAGATTACTACGACGGGCACCGCTGGATCAATTAATCTCAATCTTACAGCCCATGAGATTTATAATTACAATGAGCTAGGCTGGCCTGATCTAACCCTTTCCGGCTCTTGTAATTTTCTTCGATCCGAAATATTAGGAAATATGTATATCAATTCAAAGAACTTATCGGTTAATGAATCAATTAATTATATATCACGGGCTGGGACTTTATCTAAAATCAACGCAGATGGATGTGAATTGAAGGTTGAATTATCTGGTACTGGTGACTTGTGGTATTATGGTTTGCCATTGAGTATTGATAAAAAAGAATACAATTCAGGTAAACTTATTGACAAAAACTAATAATTTTGCAGTATGAATATATTGATTCCCATTCTTTTATTATGTCTAGCATTCGCTGGAATTGCGATAAAAATTTTATTAAAAAAGGATGGTAAGTTTGCAGGTACCTGCGCTAGTAATAATCCTATGTTTCAAAATGAAGAAGGTGAGTGTAGTTTTTGTGGAGCAAAACCAGACGAAAACTGTAAATCTGAGACAGCGTGAGAATTCTATCCTTTAATGTAAATGGTATACGTGCCATTGTCAAAAAGAATTTCATTGCTGATATGCACGAAATGAATCCGGATATTATTTGTCTTCAAGAAACAAAGGCTACTGTTTCACAAGTTAAGGAGGCCTTAATTGATCTAAATGGCTATAATATTTATGCGAATGAGGCTGAAAAAAAAGGTTATTCAGGAACTGCAATCTTAACAAAGAAAGAACCATTATCCGTAGCGTATGATATTGGTATATCAGCACACGATCAAGAGGGTAGAGTCATTTGTGCTGAATACGAAGATTTTTATTTGGTAACCGTGTATGTTCCAAATTCAGGAAGCGAATTGTTAAGGCTTAACTATCGTATGAATTGGGATATGGCTTTTTGTGATTATCTTAAGAATCTTGAAAATAAAAAGCCTGTTCTCGTTTGTGGTGATTTCAATGTGGCTCATAAGTCTATTGATTTAGCGAGGCCAAAACAAAACTATAACAAGTCGGCTGGCTTTATGCAGGAGGAAATTGATGGTATGGATCAATATGAAAATAATGATTTTGTGGATACCTTTCGTTACTTGAATCCTGATATGGAAAAGTATTCTTGGTGGAGCTATAGGGCAGGAGCTAGACAACGAAATATAGGCTGGAGAATCGATTATTTTCTTGCCTCCAAACAATGGATAGATAATCTAAATTCTGCCGATATTCATAATGAGATAATGGGCTCAGATCATTGCCCCGTATCTATTTCTTTTTAAACCATTTTAAAGGATTCCATCCAGATTTAGAGCTTTCCTCAACATAATAATCTCCCGTATACCCATA
>QOQC01000068.1 GCA_003331365.1 Flavobacteriales bacterium
GAAAGCAACAATTCCAATGACTGTTGGAGATGTAACGGAGTATAAATTCCAACTTGATGAATGGGCTGTAGCTGAAGAATTTGTTGGAGGAGAATCATGCACGGTAACTGATCCTTCTGGCCAATTTATCAACAGAATATTGACTGTTGAAGCTGGTGATCCAAACCTTGATGTTGTTTGTTTTGCAAGTTGCGAGCCTTGTGCTGTTGGAATTGATGAAAATGATTTGAATGTTTCTATTGCACCGAACCCATTCAACACAGAAATTGAAATCTCAGCATCAGCTGATATGAAATCAATTCGTTTGTTGGATATGTCTGGTAAGGAAGTCATATTTACTTTGTCTAATGGAAATTCCAAAAAATTAAATTTGGAATCTTTAAAGGCCGGAGTTTACACAGTTGTTGTGGAAACGGAAAGTTCGATTTCAACGAGTCGAATTATTAAGAAATAGATTTTTATTTTTTTTTGATGAAAATGGGGAGTTTTGCTCCCCATTTTTATATTACTCAATTTTATTTTTGCGATTTAAATAAATACTAAATTTAACCATCCAATTCACATACTATAATCTTATGATAACTACGAGATCTCTTGGTGTATTATTTTCTGTTGTTCTGTTCATTTCTTTTGAGTGTCTTTCTCAAAAAGAAATTGAAGTTTCTATCGATGAAAGGGTAGAGGCATTATTGTTGAAAATGACCCTAAAAGAAAAGATTGGTCAAATGAATCAATATAATGGTTTTTGGAATGTAACTGGACCAACACCAAAAGAAGGAAATGCTAAAGAAAAATATGATGACCTTGCTAAGGGATTGGTAGGCTCAATGCTAAATGTTCGTGGTGCAAAAGAGGTACGTGCCGTTCAAGAGGTGGCGGTGAATCAATCTAGATTGGGCATACCCTTAATTATAGGGTTTGATTTGATACACGGATATAAGACCATTAGTCCAATCCCACTTGCGGAATCCGCAAGTTGGGACATGGGAGCCATTAAAAAATCTGCAAGACTTGGGGCTATGGAGGCTTCAGCAGCGGGTATAAATTGGACCTTTGCACCTATGGTTGACGTTTCTAGGGATGCTCGTTGGGGTCGAGTTATGGAAGGAGCAGGTGAAGATCCTTTTTTGGGGAGTCGAATAGCAGAGGCACGGGTAAAGGGGTTTCAGGGAGATGACTTGAAAGAGAACAATACTGTTGCTGCATGCGCAAAGCATTTTGCGGCTTATGGATTTGTTGAAAGTGGCCGCGATTACAATACCGCTGATATAGGAGAAAACACATTACACAATATTGTTTTACCTCCTTTTAAGGCGGCAGTAGACGCAGGGGTAAAAACCTTTATGAATTCCTTTAATGAGCTAAATGGAATTCCTGCAACTGCTGATGCATATCTTCAAAGAGATATTTTGAAAGGAGATTGGAGCTTCGATGGCTTTGTGGTTTCTGATTGGGGATCAATAAAAGAAATGATTGATCATGGATACGCTAAAAACTCATATCATGCTGGAGAATTAGCGCTCAATGGTGGATCCGATATGGATATGGAGTCATATATTTATGTGAATCAAATCGAGAGTCTTCTTGATGCTGGAAAGGTTCAAGTAGAGCAAATTGATGATGCTGTTCGTCGTATTTTGAGGGTAAAATTCGAACTCGGTTTATTTGATGATCCTTTTTTGTATTGTGATGAAGAGCGAGAACAAAAAGTAACTGGTTCGAAAGAAATTCGCGAAGGGGTTTTGGATATGGCCAAAAAATCAATAGTCCTTCTAAAAAACGATAATAATATTCTTCCTTTAAAAAAAGAAGGCTTGAAGATTGCACTAATTGGTCCATTGGCAGATGATAAAAATAGCCCTCTAGGAAATTGGAGAATTGCTGCGGAAAACAATACAGCTGTTTCAGTACTCGAAGGGATGAATCAGTATTCTGGAAATTCAATTACACATGCACAAGGAGTGAGATTGGTAAACAAAATACCCGCTTTTCATGAGGAGGTTGACATCAACACTACGGATAGGTGTGGATTCAAAGCTGCGAAAAAAGCTGCGAAAAAAGCGGATGTAGTGGTAATGGTACTTGGCGAGTATGGTTTTCAGTCAGGAGAGGGCAGAAGCAGAACAAAATTGGATTTACCTGGCTTTCAGCAAGAATTGTTGGAGGAAATAGCCAAAATCAACTCAAATATCGTCCTTGTTTTAATGAATGGGCGCCCTTTGGTTTTGAATTGGGCTAATGAAAACATTCCTGCCATTGTTGAGGCTTGGCATTTGGGTACAGAAAGTGGAAATGCCATTGCACAGGTTTTATATGGGGATTATAATCCTAGCGGGAAATTACCTATGAGTTTCCCCAGAAGTGTAGGACAGATGCCCTTATATTATAATTATAAAAATACAGGTCGCCCTGGAGCCGAAGGAAGAGATGCCGGGAGTGTTTTTTGGTCGCATTTTGGTGATGAAAAGAATACCCCATTATATCCATTTGGATATGGCCTTAGTTATACTAATTTTGAATATTCTCAAATTGAGATGAGCTCAAAGGAGCTCAACTTTAATTCATCTATCACTGTCTCAGTAAACGTGAAAAACACGGGTAAAGTTAAGGGTAAAGAAGTGGTTCAAATGTATGTCAAGGATCACTTTGGAAGTGTAACTCGCCCAGTAAGGGAACTAAAGGGATTTGAATTGATTGAGCTTGCTCCAGGAGAATCAAGAAAAGTAAGCTTTACAATTAATCCTGAGCTTTTAAAATTTTATTCGGCTCGAAAGAAATGGGAGGCAGAGCCTGGTCAATTCTCTGTATTTATTGGAACTAATTCGGCTACAAAAAACTCCGCAAGTTTCTCTCTAAAATAAATTCAGCTATCATTTCTGAAAGACATAGCTTACCTTTGTATTATGGACCACGATCTTGAATTGAGATTTCAGAAATTAACCAAGCATTTAGAACAGTCTTTTGGCGAAGATTTAGACATACATGCCATGCTTTTTTTAATTGGAGTAAATGAATATGGAAAAGGGCATAAAAAATATTCTAAGCAGGAAAAGACAGACCTAATTCATGTGGCCATATGTACCCTTCTTGTTCCTTCAGGGTATTATGAATTTAAGGGAAGAGATGAAGAAGGTTGGCCTCATTTCGAGCTTTTAAAGAGGCTACCATCTATTGGAAGTGATGAGCAACAACACCTAATAAAAGAGGCACTTTTAGATTACTTCAAGGCCAATAGTTACTATTCTGAAAATTTACACAGTTAGATCAGAATGAACTTGGCCAGTACCTTTAGGATGATTAAATTCTTCTAAACATCATTTGATTACCAAGACTTTTCCCACCTTTTTATCCTTTCCCGCATTTGTTGCGGTCCAAATAAAATATACTCCTGTTACTACGGGCTCTCCATTAATAGCGTTACAATTCCAGGTTGCGGTGCCTCCGTTTGATGTTGTTTTATAGACAAGATTTCCAGCTGCATCTGTAATTTTAACATCCGAATTATATCTGATTCCTTGAATGGTAACAGGGCCTGAGAAGTTTGGACGAACTGGGTTGGGAAAAACAACAAAATCCTCATAAGTTGGGTCTTCATAGCTAGCATCCGAACGATATGATACCAATCCTTTATCAGTTATTATGTATAACTCCCCGTTAGATTGGTCTAATTTTAAGTCAAATATGTTATTTGAAATAAGAGGAGAATTTTCTACTGTAAATTGTTCTAGAATTTCTGAGCCATCGGGGCTCAATAAAAGTATACCCGCATTTGCAGTAGCCATCCACTTCCTGTTTCCACCATCCACTTCAATATCCGTAATATGTGTGCTTCCTAATACATATTCGACATTTCCTTCAAATGAAACTTTAACGCGTTGTGCATCATATTCACCTGGAGAAGCACCAAATGTATTGGAGGCATTATATAGAATAGCGAAACCTGCATCTGTCCCAATCCATATTTCTCCATCAAAATCGGCCGCAATAGCTGTAACATTATCTGAAGGTAAATTCCCAGAATTTGACCCTGTAGACAATTGTATATACTCGTCATCACTTGGGTCGCCTAAAGTACCATTGTAATTGTAACCGAAGAGACCTTTACTTTCCGAAGCAAACCAAAGCTGGTCATTAAAGTCAATAATCATTTTTTTGGTATATATGTTTCTTGCGCTTCCTCCACAATCAAAGTTTATCCATTGGTCGTTTTCATCTTTAACATTCAGGGGTTTATCCGTATAACCATTTAAAGCCCATAAATTACCATCTGGATCATATAAGACACTTGAAACCAAAGACCATCCATTGCCACTTTCGGTAAGTTCAATGGTGGAATTCAAATCAGTGTAGAGTTTGACAGTATCACTTGTTAGGACACTCAAAGGCTCTTCTGAGTATGTCGCTATTGCAATTTCATCCGTGTTTTTTGGATTCACGGCGATATCGATAAAATCCCAAATATTTTTGTTTTCCCATTCCTGAACATTCGTGACATTCACAAATTCCCAGTTTTCATTTTCGAAAAGATGTATTCCATTTCTGCTAAACGATGGGAGCTTTCCATTTAATCGACCACTAGCAATTGCCAGCTTATCTTCTTGCCAATCCATCGAATAAAAATCATTGTTATAGGGGCCAACAATGGGATATCTTTTGTAGCCAATCCCAGAGGTAAATAAGAAGAGGCCTTTTGTTTTATCTGCAGACCAAACACCTTGGCTGTTTAAAACGGTTCTCAGCGGAGAAATCCAAATAAACATATTGCCAGAATTATAGGACGCACTATTCGAAAGTGTTTGATCATACATGTAAATCGCACCATCCATGTTCACCGCAAATAATGTATCATTTAATATATTTATGGAATTAATTTCTAAAGAAAACGGAGAATCCGTGAGTAAACCTAAACCGTTCTCATTAAGATAAAATACGCTGTCCATTCCGTATACATCTTTTTTAAATAATATCATTTGTTTACCTTGGAAAACTTCAATTTCAGAGTATTCATTTTCAGCAATTACGGGTAATCGATTATCAACTTGCCATTGACTTTCATCGGGGAGGGCAGGGTTTGTTAGGAGACCATATTTTAACATTGTAGGGCTTAATGCGAAAATAGTATCTACAGAAAAGCTAATATCGAGGATAGCCTCATTTCCATTTGTTGGATAATAGGTGTCTTTGATTTCATCTTTATCCACATCGAGCTTTGACACGCAGAAATCAGTAGCTACATAAACATAATCACCATATCGTTCAAATCGATTGATTCTTTTGGAATTGGGTATTTGTGCCAATTTAATGGCGGGGATATTATAAATATTGTCACTTGTTATTTTATCAATATTTCCATTTTCATAACCAACAAGAACGGCTTCACCAACTTCATCATAGTAGATTGTAGAGACATTAATATCAGATAATCCATTGATGTCTGTAAGAAGCTCTTCCTCTTCAGTTTCACTATTGTATACAAAAACCCCATTCTTAAATGCTGTAAAGACCGTGTTTTCAACTACAGCAACGTCAATAGCTTGTGCAGAAGTCACATGCATTCTCCATTGCCCCATACCGATTTGAGCCCAAAAGTAGTTCCCCATAATAAGGGTAAACATTAAAACAAAAACTTTCACTTTGGAATAACGCATGTAGTAATAATATATTTAATTCTAACCCTTTAATTATACTCTTTGTTTTAGTCATTTAAAATTCAAAAAAAGAAGGTAATAACGAGTAAGGGTTCCAAAGTTAGTGATAATAACCTTTTTCTAGGATGCTTATATTATATTTGCAATAACAAAACAAATCACTTCAATGAACGAACAATTCTCGACAAATAAGGCACCGAAACCAGTTGGATTGTATCCTCATGCAAGAAAAGCAGGTAATTTATTATTTTTATCTGGCGTAGGTCCAAGAGTGGCGGGCTCAAATCAAACAGATTCTATTGTTCCAGGTCTTAAGCAGGATCACAACGGAAATTTTGTGGAATTTAACTTTGAAGCACAGTGTCGAAGTGTATTTGATAATGTTAAAGTAATTCTAGAAGAATCAGGTTCCAGCTGGGATCAGCTTATAGATGTAACTGTTTTTCTCGTTAATATGAAAAGAGACTTTCATATCTACAACAAGGTGTATGCTGAATATTTCAGTGAAAACAGGCCATGTAGAACAACAGTTGAAATAAACTCATTACCCACACCAATAGCGATTGAATTAAAATGCATCGCAACAACTAATTAATTATGACTGGATTTATTATAAGATGTATTGTCGCTGCTATAACCCTTAGCTTTAATAGCTATTTGTTTTACACAGGTTATTGGGGTTGGGGTATTTTTGTGATTTTCATCTCTGCCCTTGTGGTTTTATCATTTTTTAGAAATGAAAACATGATACTTGCCCTAAATCAAATGAGAGTAGGTAATACAGATAAAGCATTAAAATATATAAATCGAATTACACATCCCCATTTAATGCCTAGAAAACAGCATGCGTATATTTTGTTTTTACAAGCCGTAATGAGTGCGCAGTCTGAGGGAATGACTCAAAGCGAGCATAAACTTAGAAAGGCAATTGGCCTTGGCTTGAGAAAAGCTGAAGATAATGCCATGGCGCGTATGCATTTGGCAGGAATATGCGCTCAAACCGGCAGAAAAAAAGAAGCAATATCTTTACTTTCCGAAGCCAAAAAATTGGATAGTTCGGGAATGATGAAGGAGCAAATACGAACAATGCAACAACAGCTGCAAATGGCTCCTTCAAAAAATCAAATGCGAATGGCCCAAATGATGGGAGGAAGACGCAAATCCCCAAAAATGAGATAAATTCTTCATGGAATTAATTACCCAATCTTGGAATGATTACGAGCTCATTGATGCCGGTGGAGGACGAAAACTTGAACGATGGGGTAATCTAATCACTATACGTCCAGAAGTTCAAGCTTATTTTCACAGTGGGATGCCTTTTTCTGATTGGTCCGATATGGCGCATTGGGAATTCATTGAGAAAAAGGGTAAAACAGGAATTTGGAAACAGCTAATTAAAGATGCGCCTCGTAATCAAACCATATGCTATGGTAGGTTAAAGTTTCATGTAGAGTTAACTAAATTCAAACATCTTGGTTTGTTTCCAGAACAACGAATAAATTGGGATTTTATAAATGAAAATGTCAATTCAGGACATCGATTTTTAAACTTGTTTGCATACACTGGGGCTTCCTCATGCGCAGCAAGAAACAAGGGAGCTGATACCTTTCATGTTGATTCTGTAAAACCAATGATTTCGTGGGCTAAAAAAAACATGGAGCAGAGTAGATTGTTAAATATACGATGGGTTCATGAGGATGCGCTGAAGTTTTTAATTAGAGAGGTAAAGAGAGGCAATAAATACGACTCCATAATAATGGATCCTCCGGCATGGGGGATTGGAGCTAAAGGCGAACGTTGGAAACTAGAAGATCATATTGATACACTTGTATCAGCTGCGGCAAGTGTTTTGTCAGAGGACGGATTTTTAATCTTGAATACCTACTCACCTAAAATAGATGGCGAAACATTAAAAGAAATTGTGACTATGTATTTTCCAGAAAGAAATGCCATTGTGGGTCAATTGAAGATGAACACGAAAACATCAAAAAAGTTATATTTTGGTGAATTGGTCAGGATAGAAAAAAAGAATAAAGGAAATTAGTCTTTACATAGGCTAATTTTCCTCTTACAATTTTTCATTTGCCAAATTAGCTAGCTCTGATCGCTCTCCCTTCTCGAGTTTTACATTTGAAAATAATGATTCGCCCGTAAGTCTATCTATTAGATATGCCAATCCATTACTATTTTCATCTAGATATGGTGTATCAATCTGATGTACATCTCCAGTGAACACAATTTTGGTGTTTTCTCCGGCTCTCGTAATTATGGTTTTAACCTCATGTGGGGTTAAGTTTTGTGCCTCGTCAATAATAAACATAATATTAGACAAGCTTCTTCCACGAATAAAAGCTAAAGGTGTAATAAGGATTTTACCAGACTCCTGCATTTCGATAATTGCCTTATGTTTTTTTTCGTTTGTGCCAAATTGAGATTTTATAAATTTCAAATTATCAAAGAGAGGTTCCATATATGGCCCTATTTTATCATTAGCATCTCCCGGTAGAAAACCTATTTCTTTATTTGACAATGGTACTATTGGTCTTGCCAAAATAATTTGATTAAATTGTTTAGCTTGTTCAAGTGCTGAAGCTAAAGCCAGCAATGTTTTCCCTGTTCCAGCAACGCCTTGTATTGCGACCAGTTTGATATTAGAATTTAGTAAAGCATGAAAAGCAAATGCTTGCTCTGCATTTTTTGGTTTTATTCCATAAACAAATTCTTTTTCAATCCTTTCAATTTGCTCAACCGTGTGATTATAAAATGCCAATGAAGAGGACTTTCCATTTTTTAGAATGTAATAACCATTCACAAGCTTGTTAGCCCCCAATACATCATCTACATCTATTCTACCTTTTGTAAATATCTCTCTTATTTTTTCTGAATCTACACCCTCGATTGTGTTGGATTTCTCCTCACTTTGAATCGCTACTTTACCCGTTTCATAATCTTCGGCAACAACTCCAAGGGCCTTAGCTTTAATCCTTAAATTGATATCCTTAGTGACCAATGTAACTGCCTTTTTTGGTTCTTTCTCTTTTAGGTAGAGTGCCGCATTTATGATTTTGTGGTCATTTTTGCCTTCTGCATAGATGGATTCTGCATCTAGTTTCTTTGGTTTGTATTCCATGATGACACGGAAATCGCCTTTATCTTTTCCTAAAGGAATCCATTCTTGTAATCCCCCACTACCTGATAGACGATCAATAAACCGAATAACCTCTCGAGCACAGAAGTTTTTCGTGTCATTTCCTACTTTAAATTTATCAAGCTCTTCAAGAACGGTAATTGGTATAGCGACATTATTATCCTCAAATGTTGATATTGATTGATGATCGTGAAGTAGAACAGAGGTATCAAGAACGTAGATTTTTTCTTTTTTGGCCATTAAAGTCTTTTTATGAAAGTTAACTTTTAATCGAGAACTGTAGCAAAAATAATCAAGCTATTTTTCTACATTTTAATGTTAGCATTATTTTGATTTATTTTTTTACGATTTCTGTTATTGCCGAATCAAAGTTTGCGTAACGAAATCGAAACCCTGCTTTTCTAATTTTTTCATTAGATACTTTTAGACTTTCTGTGAGCATAGTTGCCATTTCACCGAGGAATACTTTCAAAATTCCTTTGGGAACTGCAGGCAGAAAATATGGTTTTTTCATTTTTTTTGTAATTGTTTTCATCAATTCATGATTTGAAATATAACCATTAGCCGCATTGTATGTTCCCGAAATATTATTTTCAATACAATAGACAAACATGCTACATAAATCATCAATATGAATCCAAGGAACATATTGCTTACCCGACGCTAAAGGGCTTCCAAGACCAAATTTAATCGGGCGCATTATTTTCTTTAGAGCGCCGCCTCTTCGATCAATTACCATTGCAATTCTTAGCTTAGCTACTGGGCACGTATCGTTAAAAGAATCACTTGCCATTTCCCAATCTTTTACCAATGTAGATAAAAAATCTCTGCCATAGGGGTCACTTTCTATTTTTTCATGAGGGCCATTATAACCATAACAATTGATTCCTGATGCACTGATGAAATACTTTAGATTTGGCATTTTTTCTGCCGATTTTTTAAGAAAATTAATGGAATTAACGCGTGAGTTGACTAGGTCAATTTTGCGATCATTGCTCCATTTTTTACTAGCAATATTTGAACCAGCTAAATTGATAATAATATCTATTTCCGATAAATACTTGCTTTCAATGGTTTGCTTTTCCGGATTCCAATAGATATGGCTGCTTTTTTTTGGTTTACGTGTTAGCTTATACACGGTATATCCTTTTTGCTTTAACATATGCGACAAAGATTTACCAATTAAGCCTCTACCTCCAGAAATAAGAACTGTCCTCATGTAATAGAAACATTTGCTTTAACAAAGTGTTTTAGGGCACATTGAATGCCTGATAAATTTAGTTTTTTTTATTGATTTTAAACTAAGAATTATCATTGTATTAAACTTTACACGTATTTTCGAATCAAAATTAAGTTTTGTTGAAAAAAACGAGCATTTTATTTTATTTATTCACCACCTTTTCTCTTCATTCTCAATACTGTGATGTTTATGTTAATCATAAAAATAAAAAAGGTGTTCAGCATTTTATCTGTCCTGAATCAATGAAGGCAGATTTGGAACAACTTTATGAAACTATTATAAAAACCCATCCGAACCCATATTTGTATTGTACCAAAGAGCAATTGGACTCCGCTTTTATAAGTGCAAATAACATGGTCGTAACTCCCAAAAGTATATTTGATTACTCATTGGTTATTTCTAATTTTTTGCACAATATTAGAGATTCACATACATTTTTTAACCCTCGCGATCTCCTTGTTTTGTCAGGAAATAATTACAGAATAGCACCTTTTTATCTAAAAAAAATAGACGCTAACTTTTATTTGTCCAAGATTTATAAAAATACATTACCTCTAGGTCTAGAAGTTTTAGAAGTAGGAAAATTAACAGTAGACAGTTTATACAGATTGGCTAGTGCATTGTGCCCAAAAGAATCCTACACCGAGTCAGCTCTTAGTGAAATTACCAGCAGAATGATGGGCATTGTCTTTAATGTAAGGAATTTTAAGGATAAAATCCAAATGAAGTATGTGAATATAAATGGAGACACATTAATCACTCAACTTCATCGAATAAAGTCAAATAAATTATTAAATGATGAGGAATGGCAGCCTCCCAAAACCATATCATATGAATTTTTAGACGATGTTGCCTATTTGCGTATTTTTTCCTTTGAAGCCGCGAATGAAAAGAGATTCAAGAAAACGATTGATCATTTTTTCAGAAAGGTGGATAATTCTTTTGTAAGCTCTGTTGTAATAGATATAAGGGAAAATCGTGGTGGATTCATATTATTACTTGAACATTTATTAAGCTACATAAATACTTCTGAAAAAACTTTTGATCTTACCTATTCATACAAGAGAAGTGATTTAGATCGATTTGAGACCTTGTCAAAATTGAAAAAAATGGATTTTATTAAAAAAGCCAAGAGGGTATATCCACGTGGAATGATTAGTAAAGAATACGATTTTTTTAATAGTCCAAAAGGAACGGTTAGTCACATTTTATATGAAAAACAATTATCTAATCGTCGGGACTATGTGTATAATGGCAAATGTTCCTTGTATATAAATGGTTTATCAATGTCTGCCTCTGTTCTATTAGCCGCATGGTTTAAGGAGACCAACCGAGGCAAGATAATTGGCACACCATGCTTTGGATCTTCACAAGGTACTCATGGTAATCCAGCTACTATTTTCTTGAAGTATTCTGGACTTCCAATTTCAATTTCAACATTGAAACTTACTCCAAAAAATACACAAATTGAGAATCTAGGAGATATT
>QOQC01000069.1 GCA_003331365.1 Flavobacteriales bacterium
AAAGCGAGTTGATTGCAAACTGGTTCCTTTATCAGAGGTAATCAAAAATGAAAATATTGAGCAAATCGATTTGTTAAAAATTGATTGTGAAGGAGCTGAGTGGGCTGTGCTTCAAGGAATTAATGATGAAGATTGGATGAAAATTAAAAGTCTTGTGATTGAGGTGCATGATATAGATGGTCGATTGGAAAGTGTGATGGAACTATTAAAGAATAAGGGTTTTACAAAGCTTCACAAGGAAAGTGAAGTTGGACTTGAAGATACAGGTATGTTTAACATTTTTGCACTGAGATGACAAGAGAGTGGGTTGCAATAGGGACTGTTATTATGTTATTGGGTTCAAATTTATTTGGACTGGTCTACAGCATGTTGGTATTAAAAACGAAATTTTTTGATTCATTCGTAATTCAAGAAAAACCCTATCAAAAATCCATTTTTAGTAAGAGAATGCCTTTATTTCTTTTCAATTTTATATTGCTTTTAAGTGTATCTGGCGTAGGTGCATATTTTTTGTATGATTTAATGGAGATCAGCTGGACGAGCTGGTGGATTATAGCTTTACAGGTATTATTTGCCTTTATCATTGATGATTTTTGGTTTTATTTTTATCATAAATGGCTCCACGAAAATAAGTTTATGCTTAAACATGTTCATTCAATTCATCACAGAGCGACTAAACCTTTTCCACTTGAATATTTATATGTTCATCCTCTGGAATGGATGATGGGTATGATTGGCGTGGTCTTTGCTTTTGCTGTAATATTGATATTTATGCCAATAAACCTATATGCGTTTTGGATTTTTGGCTTGTTGAGAAATTTGCACGAAATCCATATTCATTCAGATATTGAGATGCCATTTTTTAGTAAAATTCCTTTATTGAGTAAAACGAAGCATCATGACGACCATCACGCTTATCTAAAAGGGAATTATGCATCGACTTTTGTTTGGATGGATCGTATTTTTAGAACCAATTTTTATAAATAATGAAAATTCATCTTTTGTATTGTTTCATCCTATGTCTTCTGAATTTAAATGCACAGCAGACATACGACCTCTCAGTTGTTGTTACCAATCTTGAAAATAATGATGGCGTGTTGCAGTTTGGTTTATATAATAATGCGGAGAAGTTTCCAATTGTTGGAGAAACCTATAAAATGGTTAGGGTAAAAACAAGTGGAACATCAAAAAAGTATTCCTTTAAAGGCTTACCAAAAGGCAATTACGCCGTTGCCATTTATCAAGATGAAAATAATAACGATAATTGTGATAAGAACTTTTTAGGAGTTCCTATTGAACCTTATGCTTTTTCAAATGATTTTAGGCCAAAATTATCAGTTCCTAGTTTTAAAGATTGTTCCTTTATTTTGGATAAGTCTAAAACGGTAACGATCAAACTGGTTTATTAATTAAGTTTTTCGAGCACCTTTTCTATTTGTTCCAAAAGAGGTGTCTTTTCATCATTTAAAATGTGAAATCTAGTTAGCGTCATTTTTTTTGTATCGCTCCATTGTGCATTCATTTTGGCGATAATTTCTTCTTTAGAAACTCGGTCTCTAGAAATAAGGCGTTGTATTTTAATTTCCAAAGGAGCATAAACTAAAATAGTTTCATCGAATCGTTTGTAAGATTTTGTTTCAAATAATATGGCGGCTTCATTAAAAACCAATGAATGTGAGTTTAAATTCTCAAGATATTTATCGAAGTCATTACGAACTACGGGATGAATAATAGAATTGATGATTTTTCTTAAATCAGGAGAGGAAAATATCTGATTACTTATAAATGATTTGTTTATTTTTTCATTTTTGTATGCATCATTACCTAATAATTCTTTGAGCTGTTTTATAATTAATGGGTCCTCATTGCATAATTCTTTTGCTCGGGTATCTGAATAATAAACTGGATAACCCATTTTTTCGAGAATTTGAGCCACATAAGTTTTTCCACTTCCAATTCCACCTGTGAGACCTATTTTTTTCATTTAATCAAATTTAATGCTTTTATCAGAGAATTCAGAAGCCATTGCGAACACATAAAAGAGCAATTAATTGTATTTTTGGTTCATGTCAAATAAGGATTGGTTTGTGGATTGGTTTGATACGCCTTATTATCATATTTTGTATAAAAACAGAAATGACTTAGAGGCGAAAAAATTTATTCAGACACTGATGGATCATTTGAAGCTTCACTCATCTTCAAAACTTCTTGATTTGGCATGTGGGAAAGGCCGTCATTCGAAAACTTTAAATGAACTGGGTTATGATGTGTTAGGCGTTGATCTTTCAGAGAATAGCATCAATGAGGCAAATAGATTGTCGAGTAACACACTCTCTTTTCTTGTTCACGATATGAGAGAGATAATGGTAGGAGCGAAATTTGATGCGATCTTTAATTTGTTCACGAGCTTTGGTTATTTTGATTCGAATAAAGAGAACGAGCGTATGTGCACATCTATCGCTCAAATGCTTCAACCAAATGGAAAGCTTATTATAGATTTTATGAATGCCCATAAAGTGATTAAATATTTGGTAAGTGAGGAAGAAAAGGAAATAGATGGAATTAAATTTTATATAACCAGAACCTATGATAATACTCATATTGAAAAACATATAAAATTTAATCATAAGGATGAACAATTTCATTTTATTGAAAGGGTTCAAGGGCTAAAGCTGGATGATTTTAAAACATTACTATCTCCTTTTTTTACAATTGATCATGTTTTTGGCTCTTTGGATTTACAACCTTTTGTACTTGAAAAATCAGATCGATTGATTATAATTGCAACTAGAAAAAATGAGCTTTAGTTTAATAATATTAGGTTTAATATCATCTGTCCTATTTGGAGGTTTAATTGTAAGCTTTTTAAACGCTACCAATAACAGCCAAATGATTAAATTCTCATTGGCTTTTAGTGGTGGTTTTCTATTGGCTATCATTTTTGAGCATTTACTTCCTGATATTTATCACGGTGGAGCGCATGATTTAGGATTATATATCCTTTTTGGGTTTTTAATACAGCTGATTCTTGAGTATTTTTCAGGAGGCATTGAACATGGTCATGTACATGTTCACAAGGGGCAATCATTGCCATGGGCACTTTTCATATCTCTTTCAATTCATTCAGTAATTGAAGGACTCCCTCTAGGGAATCAATACGCCGGAATGCAGGTAGCTCATCAGCATGTTCATGAGTCATTATTTTGGGGTATTATTTTTCATCAAATCCCTGTTGCTATTGCCTTAATGACTTTACTTATGAATACTAAATTGAGCAGATTAAGTACTTGGATTTTTCTCTTTTTGTTTGCTTCTATGACACCATTGGGAGTATTACTTGGATTGAAATTCACACCTGAACAGTTTGGTCTTGATTTGCATATTATTCTTGCAGTAGTCGTGGGTATGTTTTTGCATATTTCGACAACCATTATCTTCGAAACATCTGAAAATCACAAATTTAATTTATTAAAATTGACAAGTATATTATTTGGATGTGGATTGGCCCTGTTATTGTATTGATTCTTCTTTTGTTTTGGAATATAGTATATTTGATTCGCATTTAAGTGCAATCAGTCATGAAAAAAACACATAAATATATCACGGGTTTTGCACTCTTTATGTTTTTGTCCTTTAATTTTTTTTCGCAAAATTACCCTTCAATATTTGGTATACAAAATACGAAATGGGATTTTCCGTGGTGTAATTTAGATCAAGCATCTATCACTGAACAAATTACTGAAATTGATACTATTATTGATGGGGTGGAATATAAAAAAGTGGGAACTGTAAACCCTGGAGGAATTTCATATGACCTTAATGCAATTGGGTCTAATGGATATGCGCGAGAAGATTTAGCTGAGGGTAAAGTATGGTTTAAGGGAGCTGTGGAAACGATGTCTGGTTTGGATACAGCTGAGTATCTTATTATGGATTTGTCTCTTAATGTTGGGGATACTTTTGTTGTATACCAATCATTTGGTTTTGAGATAATGACGACTGTTGACTCAGTCTATTATGATTTTGGCTTAAAGCATGTTCGAACGACTCATCAATTTTGGTGGAGCGAGGTTCCGCTAACATTTATTGAAGGTTTGGGAACCAATTACGGGATATCATATATGCATGACAATTATAATATCTGTCTATGCTTAATCTCAATTAAAAAGGATTCAGATGAAGTATATAGTAATTCTGATTGTTTTCTTCCAATTGTGGGCTTAAATGATAATGATAATGATAGTGAAAGTGAATTTTCTTTTTCTCCAAATCCAGCAAGTTCTCATATTACAATTCGAAAAAGCACCATTGAGAAAAATGCTTCCTATGTCATTTATTCATTGCTAGGTGAAAGAATAAAATCAGAAACCTTTTATTATAAAGAACATCAAGTTGATGTTACTGATCTTAGTGAAGGAACATACCTATTGGTAATAGAAAACCAATCATTCAAGCTGTTTATTACTGAATAAGTTTTGAAAAAAAAACGGGGCATGAGCCCCGCAAATTTTAGTCTTTTTACCATTTTTTAAAATGGCAAATCGTCGCTTTTTTCTGTATTTGAATCGTCAGTCCCAGTCGCGGCAGTTTCCGTATTCAGGTTCATTTCAGAAGGGCCTGATGCCGGGATTGAGTTTGCTTGACCCATTTTTTCAATTCTCCATGCATCAAGCGTGTTAAAGTATTTTACTACCCCATCAGGACTTGTCCATTCTCTTCCTCTTAGGTTAAATGAAACTTCAACTTCATCTTCTACTGAATATCCGTCAAGCATGGCACATTTGTCTTGGACAGACTGAAACATGACATCTTGCGGATACATTGAAGAGGTATCCGTTACTACGAATTCACGTTTTTTAAATTTTTCACTTATTTCTTGGGTGTCATTGATGACTTTAATTTTTCCTTGGAATTTGTACATATTTATTGTTGTTAATTATTAAAAGAAAGCAAGGTCAACCATGCCTCCTCGAGTAAATTTCTTTTTAATAGGTCTTGAGCCCTCTTGTGTATTTCAATTTCAAGCTGAACTGCGTCTTCTTCTAAAGATAAAAACAATTCACTTAATTCGAGTAGTTTATATTCGTTAACATCCGTTTCATTTGGCAATTGCTCAATTCCCGCCAACTGACCCAAATCATTACCAGTTAAGATTGAACTATTTCTAATATCTATAGGAAGCGCGTCAAATCCAATTCCGCATGTTGTAATTGGTTTTTGAATTTCAAACATTGAGTTTTTATCTGCTCTACAGTACCAATTACCTCCCATTCTGGAAATCAAGTCAATTTTATGTTGATCAATCATTTGATTTTCGTCTAGAAGGCTCTCCATCACGTGAATACGTACCACTTCACAAATAACAAGATTTCCTGCGCCACCTTGGTCTCCTAATTCAATAATCTCATTTACTTTACATTCAAATTGAACAGGTGATTCCTTTACCCGAGGAGGAGTTATCATATCAGATTCAAGGCTTGTGAATCCAGATTTTTCAAATTCACTGACGTCGGAGTCGTATGGGGAGCTCGCCAAACTCATTTGGTGAACCATATCATGCGTAACAACATTAATGACTACCTCTGGAACCTCCTTAACATTATTGTAAGTATCCTTTGATTGATTCGTTCTTCCAGATCGTGCTGGTGAAAAAATCATGATTGGAGGATTTGCGCTAAATACATTAAAGAAGCTAAAAGGAGCCAGGTTGATGTTTCCTTTTGAATCAATTGTAGATGCAAAAGCTATTGGCCTTGGGCCTACAGAGCCAAGTAAATACCGATGTAATTTTGGTATTTCTATTTCCTTTGGATTAATTGATAGCATTACTGTAAAAGGTGTTTACAAAAATAGTTTAAACATTTATTTGACTCATCTAAAATGTTATTTTTTTATTCACAATATTCTACCTTTTGTCTTGTTACATATCGCATAAGATTCGTAAATTAGATTTGTGAATGTTAAAGTATTTGTAGGCTTATTAAGCATCTTATTCATTTTCTATTGTAATGGAAATTATGCTCAAAATATGCACAATTCTAGTGGAGAGAAGACAGGTAAATGGATATTTAGAGGAAAGGATCATCCTAGATCTGAATACGGAGACAATATCAAGGTTGAGGAGGGCAGGTTTGTTAATGGACGTAAAGAGGGTATTTGGATCAAATATTATAGAGACGGTAAGACTACTAAGCTTAAGGGGCATTATTCCAAAAACAGACCTTCGGGCTTTTACATCAGGTATCATAAAAATGCCAAAAAACTGCTTGAAGCTAACTTCATTCAAAACAAGTATAAAGGAGTTTATAATCGCTATTACAGTAATGGTAAGCTGGCATATAGCGGAAATTATAACAATAATGGTGAGGAATCTGGCTTGATTCAGTTTTTTTATAAAAATGGGAATATCCAAACGGAGTATACGGCTAAAAACGGTAGACCCTTTGGGAAGATAAAGAATTATTACAGAAATGGGTCCTTGAAAAGCGAGATTTTATTAGATGGTGCTGGAAAGAAAAAATCTGCCTTGACTTATGAGCTTTCTGTGGATAAACCAATAATTGTGATTGAGCAGAAACCAATAGAGGCACCAATTGTCAGGAATCCCAACACCCATGGAGTCGGATTTGAGCTCTTTGGTTACAATAAAGTATACAACGAGAATGACGAAATTTGGATGGATGGAACATTTAAAAATGGAAAATTGTGGGATGGAAAGCTATATATTTATGATGAGGACGGAATTATTCAAAAGGTTAAAGTATTTAAGAAAGGAGTCTATCATTCAGATGGACAGTTGTAAATTATATTATTGTTCTGTTACTTTTGTAAGCAAAATTTTTAATCGATATGAAGGCATATGTTTTTCCGGGTCAAGGTGCCCAATTTTCAGGAATGGGAAAGGAGCTATATGATAGTTCCCAATTAGCAAGAGATTTATTCTCACAAGGCTCTGATATTTTAGGCTTTGACATTCAAAAAATAATGTTCGAAGGAACTGCAGAGGAGTTAAAGCAAACGAAAGTGACCCAACCTGCAATTTTTTTACATTCAACTATTTTGGCTGCATGTTTAGGTGACGCGTTTAAGCCAGACATGGTTTCGGGACACTCTTTGGGAGAATTATCGGCCTTAGTAGCAAATAAAACCTTGAGCTTTGAGGATGGTCTTTCTCTAGTTTCGAAAAGAGCACAGGCTATGCAGAAGGCATGCGAAAATGAACCTTCAACTATGGCAGCTATTCTTGGTTTAGAGGATGAAATGGTAGAGCAGGTTTGTTCAGAAACATCAGGAGTTGTTGTTCCAGCCAACTATAATTGTCCTGGCCAGTTGGTGATTTCAGGATCGGTTTCAGCAGTTGAATCGGCATGTGAGAAGTTAAAAGAAAAAGGAGCTCGTCGAGCTATGGTTCTTCCTGTTGGAGGTGCTTTTCATTCTCCTTTGATGGAACCTGCAAGAGAAGAGCTTGCTTCAGCTATAGAAAACACAATTTTTAATTCGCCTACATGTCCGGTTTATCAGAATGTAAATGCGTCGGCTGTATCTGACCCTGAAGAAATTAAGAAAAATCTTGTACTTCAATTAACGGGTGCTGTTCGTTGGACTCAGATTATGGAAAATATGTTAAAAGATGGAGCAAACCGGGTAATTGAAGTTGGTCCTGGCAGAGTTCTTCAAGGATTATTTAAGAAAGTGAACCGTGACTTAGCAACTGAAAGTGCTTCCATTTAATTTTAAAGATGTGATTCATAGTTGACATTATTCAGGTATAAACCTAAAGCCGGTGCTGATGTTGATGCTGATTGACGGTCTTTCTTATTGATAATCTCCTCGAATTGTTCGATACTTAATTTATTCAAACCTACATCCACACATGTGCCAACTATGGCTCTAACCATATTTCGTAAAAATCTGTTGGCACTTATTTCAAAGCTAATCTTATCCTCTTTTTGTGTCCATCTAGCATAATTGAGTTGACAAATGTGATTTTTTACGTCTGTATGTGTTTTGGCGAATGAGCTGAAATCTTTTTCTCCTATTAAAAGTGCAGCGGCCTTGTTCATTTTTGAAATATCTAGCTCCTGATTCATATACCAACTTTGTCCAGCATTAAACGGATTTTTTGATGTATGTATGAGGTAAATATAAGTTCTTTGTACGGCACTAAATCGTGCGTGCATATCAATTGGAACTTCCTTTATCTCATGGATTGAAATGCTTTTGGGAAGCATTTTGTTTAGTTTATATTTGATGTTCTCTTTGTCTATGGACCCAACGTAATCCCAATGAAAAAAATACTCATGTGCATGAACCCCAGCATCTGTTCTACCACAGCCAACAATACTGATTTCTTCTAAGGAATGAATCTTAGATAAATCATGTTCAATAGTTTCTTGAATACTGATATGATTGGGCTGCTTTTGCCATCCAAAGAAACTTGTTCCATCATAGGAGATTTTGAAAAAATATCTTTTCATTTTAGAATCACATATCAAAAAGGAAGCTTTTGACGCTACTTTTGTAAAAATGGGAAATCCGAATTTTCCAGATCAATCTCGAAAACATCATAGCTAAAGTAACCATCAAAATTATAGATGCCCGAAATTACAGCTTTTCTTAGCTCCGGATAGTATTGAAAATGGGTGTCATCATTCACTGTATTGACTGTCGCGCCTAGGTTAACAGGAGGCCCCCATTTGCCATCTTTATTCTCACAATAATAGACATCATATCCCCCCATCCCTGGAAGTGCATCACTGCTAAAAAAGATATATTTCCCATCCCCAGTTACAAATGGAGTTGTTTCTCTACCTAAAGTGTTTAATTGGGTTTCCGCTTTAGCAATGCCCCATTTATCATCAATTCTCTCAATAGAGTATATGTCTGTTAGGCTCTTGTCTCCTTTACGGTCAGATATAAAATACAGCGTTTGAGTGTAGGATTCATCTTCATCAAAAAGACTATCTGTTATGGTGGCTGCTCCCTCAAAATAGCTCGTGTTTATGGTTTCATTTTTAAGTGGGTCGACGTACCAAGAGCTGTCCTCTTCGTCTACTTCAAACTCATAAATTTCAGAACTGCTTGTTGTTTTTTCAGCTGAAGCTGAAGTATTAACTGTAATAAGACCATACATGCCATTTCTTGACACAAAATTTAGAGCATCAAAACCTTCGGTATTGTAATCCTCCATCCATTCAGTATTTACAATCCAATTATTGCTTTTTTCATCCCAATTTGCCATATACATGTCCTCAAAAAACTTTTGGTCATCTGGATTCATGTTATTCCCAGTAGTCTCAGGTTGTCTAGCCGTAAAAAACAATTTCTTTCCACCATATATGAGTATGGCGCCATACTCATCATATTTTGAATTTATTTTTCTTGAGAATGGCTTGCGAAGATTCACAACACCTTTTTTATTTTCATTGTTAACAAAATCACATTGCTCAATAAGAATATCTAAGTCATAGTCTTTAGAAAGTCGCTTGCCGAATATTTCTCTCGCTTTAGTATAATAGACTTTTGCAGAATCGATTTTATTCAAAGTATGATGTATTCTTCCCGACATGTAATAAAGTTCGCCATCTTCTTTTCCTTTAGATAAATTTAATGCCGCAACAATATTATCCTTTGCACTGATATAGCTTTTTAAATAAAATTGAGACATGGCTAAATGATAATTGGCTTTCCATGAATTTGGGTTTTTCATTTTAGCTCTTTTAAATGTAAACATGGCCTCACTTGTGCGACCAGCATAAAATAATTCATTTCCATTTCCAATGAGCTTTTTGCAGATGATCTTATCAAAAATCCCCACTTTAGATTGGCCGAATACTTGCAATTGAAAAAATAGGAGAAAACAAAGCCATATGAGTTTATTGATTTTGTTTGATGGGGTAGTGGAGTTTGGCGTTTTTGACATGTTGTAAAAATATCATTTTTCTGCTTTATACACAATAGAGTAACAAGCATTAATCATAGTCGCATTCATAAAAAAAGGCCATTAAAAATGACCTTTTCATATTAAAATTTGCATTTATAAGCTAAATGCTTCTTTAACTTTAGAAACATAATCTGTGTCTTCCCAAGGGAAGAGCTTAACAGTAACCTTTTTGGTCTGTCCTGCGGCGTCTTGAAAATCTTTTTTCACCGTCTCACAGGTTCTACCCATATGACCATATGCAGCAGTTTCAGAATATATAGGGGACCTCAAGTTGAATCTTTTTTCTATTGAATATGGGCGCATATCAAAAATGCCTTCTAGCTTTCTAGCAATTTCACCGTCGGTTAAATCTATCTTAGAAGATCCATATGTATCTACGTATAGTCCCATTGGTTCTGCCACTCCAATGGCGTATGCCACTTGTACAAGGATTTCATCACAAAGGCCTGCAGCTACGGCGTTTTTTGCTATATGTCTTGTAGCGTATGCAGCAGAACGATCAACTTTAGATGGGTCTTTTCCAGAAAAAGCTCCTCCACCATGCGCTCCTTTACCTCCATATGTGTCAACAATAATTTTTCTACCGGTCAAGCCAGTATCCCCATGCGGACCTCCGATTACGAATATTCCAGTTGGGTTAACATGATAAATAATTTTATCATTAAATAAAGACTGAGTTTGAATTGGTAATTTTGCCTTCACCCTAGGAATCAAAATATTGATGACATCATTTTTTATTTTTTCAAGCATTTGCTGCTCGCTTCCAAAATCATCATGTTGTGTCGAGATTACAATTGTATCTATTCGTATGGGTTTATTGTCATCCGAATATTCTATGGTCACCTGAGACTTTGAATCTGGCCTTAAGTACGAGATTTCACTATTTTCTCTTCGTAATTCTGCAAGTTCTCGAAGTAAAAGGTGAGAGATTTCTAAAGGAAGAGGCATATAGCTTTCAGTTTCATTAGTGGCATAACCGAACATCATTCCTTGATCACCTGCTCCTTGTTCTTCTTTATTATTCTTTTCAACACCCTGATTAATATCAGGAGATTGCTCGTGAATTGCCGAAAACACACCACAAGAATTCCCATCAAACATATATTCACTTTTCGTGTAACCAATTTTGTTGATTACGTCTCTTGCAATTTTTTGAACATCGAG
>QOQC01000007.1 GCA_003331365.1 Flavobacteriales bacterium
ATCGAAAGATTGGAATAAATGGTCTGGTAGTTCAGTTGGTTAGAATACCTGCCTGTCACGCAGGGGGTCGCGGGTTCGAGTCCCGTCCAGACCGCAAGCCCATATGGCTGTGGGACTAGAAAAGCCTTGAGAGTATCAATTTCTCAAGGCTTTTTGTATATAGTTGAAAGAAAAAATCTTTAATTATAATGCAACCATTAATCAGATAAAATGGTCTTAGTAAAGCGAATTAACTCTATTTCTTACTTTATGAAAAATTTATCTCCTCTTTTTACTTTAATGTTTTTAGTCATTTTGAATTCATGTCAAAACACAGAATGTCAAAATGAAATAAAAAGACTAAAAGAGGAAATTGAAAGTTTAAAAGGCAATGGTAAAGAAAATACTACTATTGATTTTTCAAGCAAGAGAGAAGAAATCATTGAAAGATACGAAAACGGCAACAAAAAGCTTGTCGTCACATATGTGGGCAAGGGAAGTCAAGAGCAAGTGATTAAAAAGTCAACATATTATAAAACAGGAAAAATAAAAGAAGAAGAAAATTATAAGCAAAATGAATTAAACGGACCTTACTATGAGTATTATAGAAACGGACAGATATCTGTAAGGGCTAATTTTGTTGACGGACTTAGACATGGAGATTATACTGAATACTATTATGATGGAACCATATGGGAAACCGGTCGATTTATCAACGGAGATTATGATGCAGAATACAATACCTATTTCGCTGATGGAAATTTAAAAAGTAAAGAAATCTATAAAAACGGTGATAGAATAGAAGCGGTATGGTATAATGCCAATGGGGAAGTAGAATTCAAGAATTGATCCGTTTTCAATTACACTATCAGTGTAATTAACAATCTAATTTTCTTGGTGAATCAATAGTTTGAGCATTCAAAAAGCATATTCGTTAATTGTTGAGAATGACTACCTTTGAAGTATGTCAAATGAAATCTATATGCAACGTTGCATCGACCTTGCTTTAAAAGGTTTAAGGGACGTTGCACCTAACCCAATGGTTGGATGCGTAATTGTTCATAAAGATGTAATAATTGGAGAAGGATTTCATGAAGAATTTGGCAAAGCACATGCCGAAGTCAATGCAATTAATCGGGTCGAGGATAAAGAAAAACTAAAAAAATCGAAATTATACGTTTCACTTGAGCCATGTGCTCATACAGGTAAAACAAAACCTTGTGTTGATTTAATTATAAAACATGACATTTCTGAGGTAATTATTGGCATAAAAGATCCTAATCCTAAAGTGAGCGGAAAAGGAATAGAAAAATTAAAAAAAGCAGGTGTTAAAGTTACTGTGGGTGTGCTTGAAGATATATGCCTAGAAGTGAATAGACGATTCTTTACATTTCATCAAAAGCAAAGACCTTTTGTTATCTTGAAATGGGCACAAACTATTGATGGCTATTTAGATAAAGTCAGAAATGACAAAGAACAAAAAGTGAATTGGATTTCGGCTCCAGAAACTCAGACTATTGTACACAAATGGCGAAGTGAGGAGCAAAGTATTTTGGTAGGTAGAAATACTATAATTAATGACAACCCTTCTCTTACTGTTCGAGAATACGGTGGAAAAAATCCAACTCGAATCGTCATTGATAGCCAACTTCAGATTAGCGGTTCATTAAAAATTTATTCTGAGGAGGCTCCGACACTTGTCTTTAATCGGTTAAAAAATGAAAAAACCAACAATATTGAATATATTAAAATCGATGAAACAAGTACAAAAAACATTTTAGATGAATTGTACAGACGTCAGATTCAAAGTGTATTTGTTGAGGGAGGAAGTCGAACTATTCAATACTTTATAATTGATAATGTTTGGGATGAAGCTAGGGTGATTGTTGGAAATAAAAAATTTCATGAAGGGTATAAAGCACCTGTCCTAAACAGAATACCAGTGAACAGTTTACCATTCGGAAAGGATATGATTCACTTTTTTAAAAGAAGATGATTGCATTAGCAGGTACCATTATCTCTTCGACATTAATCTTTGTAATTTTTAGGCTTTTTGAAAAATATAAGATTGATACCTTCCAAGCAATTGTATTCAATTATTTCACTGCATTTATTTGTGGAGTTGCACTCTATTCTCACGAATTATCATTGGAAATCTGGAAGGACCTGAATTGGCTTCCCTACACATTACTGGTCTCCATATTATTCATATCATTATTTTTTGTAATGGGCAAAAGCGCTCAAAAAAATGGTGTTGCCATGACCTCGATTTCGGTTAAAATGAGTCTCGCCGTTTCAATGATTGGAATGATTCTTATTTATAATGAAACCATCACATCTTTTAAAATCATTGGTATTTTGCTTGCACTTTCAGGTGTGCTTTTAATCTCATTTGAAAAAAATAATTCCGGAACCTCCACAAATTCTCTAAAAATGTTGCTCATCTTATTTATTGGTAGTGGCATCCTAGATCTCGCATTAAATTATACTCAGCAGCATGTTTTAATTCATTTAACGCCTGCTTTATTTTCTTCTTTTGGATTTGGTTTAGCAGGTATTACAGGGACACTTATTCTTATTTACCAAGCCTACTTTAAGTCAGTTTCCATAAAATTCAAAAATATTCTTGCTGGAATAATCCTAGGAATACCAAACTATTTTTCTATTTTTCTTTTACTAAAATCATATGAGGTCATTGACTATACAAATTCCAGTATTTTAGCCATTGTAAATGTTTCCGTAGTTGTATTTTCAGCGGTTTTTGGGTTTGTTATTTTTAGAGAATTATTTACCGTTAAAAAAGGAATCGGTTTAATTGCATCACTATTGGCTATTCTGTTTCTATATTTAGCCTCTTAATCGTTATTTTTAAGCGTGAAAACTTATATATTTCTTTGTTTACTATTTATTCAGCCCATGCTCCAGGCCCAGACTTCCCTATCTCTGGCAGTGCTGAAATATAACGGAGGCGGAGATTATTATGCCAATCCAACTGCCCTACCAAACCTAATTGCATATTGCAATAATACTTTGGGCACAAATATCAGCAAAGATGTTCCTTATGTTGAGGCAGGAAGCAAAGATCTTTTCTTATACCCTTTTATCCACATGACTGGACATGGAAATGTTGTTTTTTCAAAAGAGGAAGCTACGAATATCCGAATGTACCTTGAGGCAGGTGGCTTTTTGCATATTGATGATAATTATGGCATGGATCAATTCATACGAATTGAGCTAAAAAAAGTATTTCCAAATCAAGAGCTAATTGAATTGCCGGGTAGTCATCCAATATTCAAGCAAAAATATTCATTCAATGGTTTACCTAAGATTCATGAACACGATGGAAAACGAGCTCAAGCTTTTGGATTATTCTCCAACGGAAGACTCGTCTGCCTGTATACCTATGAGACCGATTTAAGCGATGGATGGGAAGATCAGACTGTTCATAATGATCCTAACAACAAACGGCAAGAGGCGCTACAAATGGGAGCGAATATTATTAATTACGCCTTTAACAATTAAGCTCTAATGTTTGTGGTCGTGGCCATCATGGTTGTGTCCATCATGAACATCGGGAGGGTTTCCATCTGCTTCTTCGGCTTCTTGAACATCTAATAATTCAATATCAAAAACCAAATCTGAGTATGGCGGTATGGGTCCTCTACCCTTTTTACCATATGCCTGATAATAAGGAATAAAAACCTTTATTTTTCCTCCTTTACCAATTAATGAAATTCCCTCCTCAAAACCAGGAATCATACTTTGTACTTTATATTTGAAATTGAAAGGTTGATTTCGGTCACGGGAAGAATCAAACTTTTTCCCATCCTTCCTAAAAGTACCCGTATAATGCAATGAAACAGGAGCGCCAGGAGTTGGTACCAATCCTTCACCTTCATTCTCGATCACAAATACCAATCCTGAATTTGATTTTTGGGCATTTGGAAAATTCTCAACAACCTCTTCAAACATAAAGCTACTGTATTCGGCATCTGACATCGCATCAATTTTTGCATATTCAGCATTTGCCTCAGCGTATTCAGCCTCAGCCTTTTGAACACCATTATTAAAAGCATCTGAAGCATTCCATTTCTTGGCATTTTTTCCTTTTCTTATAATTTTAAGCTTTTTTATTAGGTCATCTTTTTCAATAGCATCAACAACATCTTGCCCCTTAATCACTTTTCCGAATACCGTATGTTTTCCATCTAACCAAGGAGTTGCTTTGTGAGTAATAAAGAATTGACTTCCATTTGTATTAGGTCCAGAATTTGCCATGGAAAGTATCCCAGGTCCACTGTGCTTCAATTCATCATTAATCTCATCCGGAAATTTGTAACCAGGATCACCAGTTCCATTTCCTAATGGACATCCTCCTTGAACCATAAAATCTGCAATTACGCGGTGGAATTTCAAACCATTGTAATAGGGCTTGGCATAACTTATTGAACCTTTTTCAAGAGTACCCTCAGCCAATGCGACAAAATTACCGACAGTCATTGGGGTTTTCTCATATTCAAGCTGACAATAGATTTTCCCTTTATCGGTAACAAATAAAGCATAAATTCCGTTTGTCATTTTTGGTTTTTGCGCAAACAAGGCTATCGATGAAAACACAAAAGCCAGTAGTAGATATGATTTTCTCATTTAAAATATATTAGTATTAATTTATTCTGAAACAATTTCCAACAGCTCGACCTCAAATATCAAGGGCATATATGGCTTAATCGCACTACCCGGTTGCGGATTTGCACCATAAGCCAATTCTTGAGGTATAAAGAATTTGAATTTTGAACCAACAGGCATTAGCTGTACACCTTCAGTCCATCCTTTTATGACTTGATTTAGACCAAAAGTTATGGGCTCACCTCGGTCTACCGAACTATCGAAAACAACATCATAAGGAGTTGTTCCGTGGTAATGAACCTTAACTTTAGACGTAGCATTCGGCTTTGGACCGTTTCCTTTTTCTAAAACAATGTATTGCAAACCCGATGCTGTTACTTGCACGTCTTTATTTTTTTTATTTTCTTCTAGCCACTTTTCACCTGCCAATTTTGTAAGCTGATTTTCTTTTTCAGCTTTTTCAGCTAAAATTCTATTCTTTTCTTGGAAATAGGCATTTAAAGTAGCATTTCCTGGATCATTACAAAGGGCTTGTTTTTGGTATAGCCCATCACCAAGACCTTTCATAACCATTTCTTTGTTGGCCTCACTCATTTGTCTCAACACATTTTTGGCAATACTCTGACCGATAAGATAGGATACACTATCCACTTGATTGATTAAAGGAGATTGTGCACTCATATTCAAGGAAAATAGTGCAAATAAAAAGAGACATGTTATTTTTTTCATTGCTATAGTTTAATTTCGTTTGTCACTTCCCCAAAGCATTTTATTTCTTATCGTATCTAGGAAGTTATTGTTTTCAAATTTAATCACATTTATCATGAAATCAGCTTTTGATATTTTGATTTCTTGACCTTGCTTTATACTGACAGATTTTCCATCAATACTCATTAGGTAAGAACGCCCACGTCCCTCCACGCTTAGCTTAATTGGCATATGGTCTGGGACTACAACAGGACGAACATTAAGGTTATGAGGAGCGATTGGTGTAATAATATGAACCTGACACCCGGGAGTAATTATCGGGCCTCCACAGCTGAGGTTATATGCTGTCGAACCAGTCGGCGTCGACACAATCAATCCGTCAGACCAATAGCTATTCAAAAAATTATCATCCAAAGAAGCATTTACCGCAACCATTGATGCGGTGTCCTTTTTATGAATAGCCAATTCATTCATAGCCAAATAATCTCCTTCTTTTGAACCCTCAACTTCTACTCGAAGTAAAGACCTTTTTTGAAAGATATAATTCTTATTTTTTATTTCATTCATGGCCTCCACAATTTGATCTTTGGATACATTGGCCAAGAAGCCTAAACGACCGGTATTTATTCCCATAATCGGAACACCAGAGTCTTTAAGATAGCTTACAGACTTTAAAAATGTACCATCCCCACCTATGCTTATCACCAAGTCCACTTTATTTTTAAGGTCAACATGAGAATTGAAGGTGGTATAGTCATAATTCAATGTTCCTTTTTGTAGAATGGAATCAGCTAAATGCTCTTCAAGCACCAAACTCCAGCCAAACGAATGAATTTGTTCAAAGACATCATAAAAACATTGAAGATTTGGTTTAGAGACTTTTCTACCGTATATAGCAACTCTCATCATTATAAATTCAAATAGTTCATAAGCACATCATAGCGCCATTGAAGATCTTCCGTTCCAGCACCATTTTGAAAAGATGCTTTTACTACATAATCATACCTCTCAAAGGTACGAATGATACTTGTTAAATCCTCTTGATTTATTTTTAACGTAATGTCTAGCTTGGTCGAAGAAGCATCAGAAAGAATAGTTGAGCTCAAAATTTTAGCATCATTACTTTCGACAATTTGACCAATTTGAGCCATGGAATAGTCAAATTCATTTACTTCCAAAACCAATATACCACCCTTCTCTTTCATACTTGAGGTATTGGCAATAGAGGTCATTAGTTCAAAAATACTGGTACATCCCAAATATTGTTCATGCTCATCCAAAATGGGTATAACACTTATTTTGAATTCAGATATTTTGGATAATAATTCAAAAAGATGCGCATTTGAAAAAACAAATGGTCTAGGTAAATGCTGGAACAACACATCCAAGTTTTCTGAGACATTCATTTTATCTAAAATATGTGTTTCAGAAACAAGACCTACAAAATTACCATTCTTTAATACTGGAAGATGAGAAACCTTAAATTCATCCATCCAAATAAGTGCTTTTTCTCCAGTATCCGTATGTACTAAAGGAGGAATATCATATGTTATTAAATCAAGTGCAATCATAAAGCTTCCAAAGTAGTAAAATCATTTCAGAGTTTGTAATTTTACCACCAAAATCTGTACCATGATTAATCTAAGTGTAAATATCAATAAAATTGCAACTCTAAGAAACGCTCGGGGTGGTAATTTACCTGATGTTACAAAATTTGCCATAGATTGTCAGAAATATGGTGCAGATGGTATTACAGTTCATCCAAGACCAGATGAAAGACACATTACATTGCAAGATGTATACAGTATTTCTGAACATATTACCACAGAATTCAACATTGAGGGCTATCCTGATGATCGCTATGTGAATATTATCAAAGATGTTAGGCCACATCAAGCTACGCTGGTTCCAGATCCACCTCATATTTTAACTTCAAATAACGGATGGGATGTAAATGGTGAAATGGACAGGTTAAAGCGAATCATTGGAAAACTTCATAACTTTGGTGTTCGTGTTTCTATATTCGTGAATCCTGATGAAAAAAGTATCCTAGATGCGGTTCAGACAGGTACGGATCGAATAGAATTGTACACGGGTCCTTTCGCCAACGATTTCCGCATAAGTCCTATGAATGCTGTCAGGGAGTATACTCGTGCGGCACATATTGCGAGTGACGCCGGATTATCGATTAATGCCGGACACGATTTGAATTTGGAGAACTTAAAGTATTTCCGCGACCATGTTAAACCCTTAGCTGAAGTTTCAATTGGTCATGCACTTATTTCTGATTCTTTATATATGGGAATAGAAAAAACCATTAGTCATTATAAGAACTGCCTCGTTTAATCATTTTTTGGAAGATGAACTGTCCTTTGAGGGAAGGGAATACGAATATCATTCGCTCGAAATAATCGATCTATCTCAAAGCGTATTTCCGACTTATAAGTTTTTATATCCCAATGCTGATCTGCCCAAAAAATAAGCTCAAGCTGCAATCCATTATCACCGAAATCAGATAAACGAACTAAAATTTGTTGCGTTCTTTTCACTTTTGGATGGGAAAGTGCTGCTGTTTCAAGAAGCTTTTTTACCAGATCAGTATCTGAACCGTAAGCAACACTTACTTTAATTGTAAATCTGGTAAGTCTTGAACTATGACTCCAGTTTTCAACCTGATCTCTCGTTAAAATAGAATTTGGGATAACAAGAACATTACCCTCCCATGTTTGAATTTGAGTGGTTCGAATATTAATTTTTTTGATTTTAGCAACCAAATTCTCATGATTTTCAGCAGAAGAAATTCTTATTATGTCGCCAACCTTTAAATTTCCTTCAAGTAGTAAAATAAATCCTGCTATTAAATCCTTAAATGCATCCTGTAAACCAAGACCAATACCAACCAATACAGCAGCTGAACCAAATAATAAATTGCTTAGAGGAATATTCAAGGCCTGAAAACAAAATAATATGGAAAAAACATATATTACATATTTTGCCAGCTGGGTGTATATATAAAGATTCCCCTCATTGTATTTTGGGTTGTCCTTTAATTTTCGGGCAATGTATAATCTGCTAAAGAAAACAGCTATCCTTGCTGAGAAAAGTACTGTAATGACCACAATAATATGATAGAACGCTATTTTAATTGATGAAAATTGAATAATTGGGTAATTCAATAAGTCATCAAAGCCCACTCCAGGATTATTAATTCGTAGGCTCAATATGGCAATATAAAAGGCCAATAAATATATACTTTGACTTAAAAATTTAAGCCATGCAAGTCGTTTACCTTGAATTCTTATTTCTGTTTTTCGTACGTACTTATTTAAAATTCCAAGAGCTATCTTTCTCCCTTTGTAAGCAACGTAAAAAAGAAAAATAAGGAATATAATATTCCAAATATTTAAATCAAACGGTCCTAAACTAAAAAGAGAATTTGTCATTTATTTTACTATTATTCTACCCAATTTATCCGAAAGCATTTTTTTTATTCTTTCATAACTCATTTGCTCGCCTAATAAGGTCAACATTTCATCATCACTACTCTCAGAACTTTTAATTTCATTCTTTATTTTCAATAACAGCTCGTCTACTTTATGATACTTAAAGTTATAAATAGAATTCATAACTGATTTGTACAAATTATCACTTTCGGATTTTGTATAAATATTGTATTTCTGAATCCAATTATAGCTCAATTCAATTTCATTGCTCTCAAGACTTGAAACAAAGGATACTATGTTCTGATCCTCCAATTTTTTAAAATACGAAGCTGTTAATAAGACATTTTCTTCGATACCTTTTTCAAACATATCATATATCAGTCGATACTGCTCATTATCAAATTTCAATTCATCTTTTGAGAGTTCATTGCAAATCAGCTCGATTACGCAACATTTTTTATCATTTTCAGAATTTGGGATAAGGACTTCCTCTGATCCAAATAGAATCATAAATCGAATCAGATCCAATTCATATTCTTCATTCTTGATTGACTTTTGAGCTAAAGATGATTGATTTTGAACTTTTGGTTGAGAATCTATTGTCTCAAGTTGTGAAGAAAATCGGTCTCCTTTATTTGCTTGAGACCGAAGTATTTTAAGCAGTTCATTCGATATTGTTCGCTCCTGCATATCGAATTTTTTTGCAATCTCCTGTACATAAACACTCCTCGTTATCTGATCTGGAATCAAAGAAACTGATTGCACCACCTCCCTTATTAATTTTGATTTTTTTATAGGGTCATCGTCTATACCTGACATCAATACAGATGCCTTGAAAGTAATGAAGTCTTGTTTACTTTTTTCAATTAATTCAGCCAATTCCTCCTTTGAATGGGTCTTTGCATATGAATCCGGATCTTCTCCATCAGGAAACATCACAACTTGAACGTTCAATCCTTCTTCCAAAATGAGATCTATCCCTCTAAATGAAGCCTTAATACCCGCAGCATCGCCATCAAATAAAATAGTCAAGTTTTGAGTATATCTTTTTACAAGTCGAACTTGCTCTTTTGTAAGGGATGTTCCCGAAGAGGAAACAACATTTTGAATTCCTGATTGAAATAACGAAATAACATCTGTATACCCCTCGCACAATAAGCATTCATCTTTTTTGATAATCTCTCCTTTTGAAAAGTACAAGCCATATAAAATCTCACTTTTGTTATAAATGGGACTTTCTGGGGAGTTGTAGTATTTTGCAACTTTTTTGTCATTTTTCAATGTTCTACCGCCAAAGCCAAGAACCCTTCCAGATATACTGTGAATGGGAAATATAACTCTACCCCTGTAAAAATCAAAAGTTCGGTCCTCCTTAACCTTGATCAGACCAACTTTCGATAGGTATTCCTTATTATAACCTTTTTTTATTGCCGCCTTAGTGAAATCATCACTCTTATCCATACAATAGCCCAGCTGAAATTTTGCGATAATTTCTGAATCATAACCCCTTTCAGCGAAATAACTCAGTCCAATTGACTTCCCTTCATCACGAGAATGCATATTGTTCTGAAAATATTGATTGGCAAAGTCATTAATAACAAATAAGCTTTCCTTTTCTGAAATACTTTCAAGTTCTTCCTTCGTTTGTTTTCTAGCTTCTGGGATTTCTATACCATATTTATCAGCGAGCCAACGTAAGGCCTCTGGATAAGTGAAATGTTCTTTTTCCATGAGAAAAGTAACCACCGTCCCCCCTATTCCAGTTGAAAAACATTTAAAAATTTGCTTGGCAGGAGAAACAACAAAAGAAGGGGTTTTCTCATCAGTAAATGGACTTAAACCTTTCAAATTTGACCCTGCCCTTTTTAGCTGAACAAACTCTCCAACTACCTCCTCTACAAGAGCTGTCTGCATAATTTCATCAACAATATGTGAGGGAATTTTACTCATTCAGCATCATAATTTATCTCATTTACTTTCTCTCCATTATTATTGTAAATAATCTCCTTGTCTTTTTCTCCTTTGTTATTATAAAATGTCCATAAACCTACCTTTTTATCTTGGTTATATTCACCTCGATAATAGATAACTCCATTTGGGTACTTTACTATTGAAAACCCTTGTTTTAGGTTGTGTGTATATGTTGTCATGGAAAGTTCCATTCCATTCTTGTCATAATATACCCATTTACCATGCCTTTTGTATTTTTCATCAAACATTCCTTCAATCTTCAGCTGATTACGTCCTGGATACCACTCTTGATATTGGTAGTCAATTGTATCAATTAAACCAGGTTTATACAAGCCAGATTTAGTATTAGATTCATCCGCCTCATTGGTATCCGAATTCATCTTATTTGATTCAGCAGAAGCATTTTCACCACACGCATAAAGCACAAATATGAATATACTATAAATCCAATAACTTTTCATCTATTTTTCTCTGTTTATTGTGTAATCTACCAATCCAATCAATGCCATTTTAGACTCATTATCAGGATATTCCTTTAATAGTTCTCTTGCCTCTTCAGCAAGCAAATTCATGCGATCAAAAGCATAGCTTATACCACCATGTTCGATAACAAGCTGGGTTGCACGTTTAATCATCTTGGCTTCCTCATTTTTGTTTTTGATGATTCTTTTAAGCTCCTTTTGAACATTTAAAGGGGCATTCCGCAGCGTATATATAAGAGGGAGTGTTAATTTTTGCTCCCGGATATCTATGCCTGTTGGTTTACCTATGTTATTCGGAGAACCATAATCAAAAATATCATCCTTAATTTGAAAGGCAAGACCTATTTTCTCTCCGAATTTTCTCATATTCTCACGATGCTGATTGGACTGCACACTGATGGCTCCTGCCTCACAACATGTCGAAATTAAGGAGGCTGTTTTTTTTCGAATCACCTCAAAATACTCTTCCTCAGTAATATCTAAAGTTCTTGACTTTTCTATTTGAAGAAGTTCCCCCTCGCTCATTTCTTTAACAGAACGTGCTACAATTGATAGTAATTCTGTGTTTTCCTTTTCTAAAGAAAGCAACAATATTTTTGAAAGCATGTAATCTCCTACAAGAACAGCAATTTTATTTTTCCACAAAGCATTAACTGAAAAAAAGCCTCTTCTTTCATTCGCATCATCCACAACATCATCATGGACTATTGTTGCTGTGTGCAAGAGCTCTACCAATGAAGCCGCATTATAGGTGGTTTCATTTATCTCTCCAAGCATTTTAGCACTCAAAAAAACGAAGAGTGGCCTCATCTGTTTTCCTTTTCGCTTAACTATGTAATGGGTAACCTTATCTAATAAAGGAACATTAGACTTTAGTGCGTTTTCGAAATGGGCCTCGAATTCATTCAATTCGGTTTTTACAGGCTTCATTATCTCTTCTACACTATACATTCTACAAATATAGAAAAACGACGAATGCCAATTCCGATAAAATTGATTATCGCGACAAATGCATATTTCTTTCAGAATATATCTTTCTGAAAAAAGGGTCTTTTAGGTTCTCTATAAACCTAATTGCTTCTCCAGTTGATTTCATTTCAGGTCCCAATTCTTTTTTGACATCAGGGAATTTTTCATAAGAAAATACAGGTATTTTAATGGCATAACCCTTTTTCTTGGGTTTAAAATCAAAGTCGCTAACTTTTTTCTCTCCCAACATCACTTTTGCTGCATAATTAACATAAGGTTCATCATATGCTTTAGCAATAAATGGAACTGTTCTTGAAGCACGAGGATTAGCTTCAATTACATATACTTTATCGTCTTTAATGGCAAATTGGATATTAATAAGTCCAACAGTTTTTAGTTCGATAGCAATCTTTTTTGTTATGTCTTCAATTTGAGTCATTACAAAATCTCCTAAATTATATGGAGGAAGAACTGCATATGAATCCCCAGAATGAATACCAGCAGGTTCTATATGCTGCATGATTCCGATAATATATACATCTTCACCATCACAGATGGCATCTGCTTCTGCTTCTATTGCTCCTCCTAAGAAATGATCTAAAAGAATTTGATTGTTCCCCATTTCATTAAGGATGTCAACTACATGATGCTCAAGCTCCTCTTTATTAATTACGATTTTCATTTTCTGTCCTCCAAGAACATAGGAAGGTCTTACTAAAAGTGGAAATCCTAAATCATCAGAAAGCTCTAATGCCTGTTCGGCACTTTCAACAACACCATATTTGGGAAAAGGAATAGCATTAGATTCTAAGAGCTTTGAAAAGCTACCTCTATCTTCAGCCAAGTCAAGAGCATCAAAGCTGGTTCCCAATATTTTTATACCATATCTTTCTAGCTTTTCAGCCAATTTAAGGGCTGTTTGTCCACCAAGTTGGACAATAACTCCTTCTGGCTTTTCATGCTGAATAATATCGAAAATATGCTCCCAGAAGACAGGCTCGAAATAAAGTTTGTCTGCAGTATCAAAATCTGTTGAAACCGTTTCGGGGTTGCAATTGATCATTACAGTTTCATATCCACATTCCTTTGCAGCAAGAACACCATGCACACATGAATAATCAAATTCAATTCCCTGACCGATACGATTTGGTCCTGACCCCAATACAACTACTTTCTTCCGGTCACTAACCACACTTTCATTTTCATATTCGAATGTAGAATAATAATAAGGCGTCTGCGCCTCAAATTCAGCGGCACAAGTATCTACTAGTTTGTATACTCGTTTGATTCCTAAATCATTTCTTTTCTTGTAAACCTCGGACTCAAGGCACCTTAAAAGGTGTGCTATTTGGCGATCGGCATATCCTTTTTGTTTGGCCTCAAACAATAATTCTTTAGATATATTTTCGATGTGTTGTCTTTCGATTCGCTTTTCTAAATTGAGGAGGTCTTCGATTTGTTTCAAAAACCAAATATCAATTTTTGTTTTTTCAACAATCGTTTTAAATGGTATTCCCAGCTTAATGGCATCGTAAATGTGAAATAGTCTATTCCAGCTAGGATTTTCAAGTGATTTTAAGATTGCATCTTGATTGGTTAGCTCTCGACCATCAGCTCCCAAACCATTCCGATTTATTTCTAGGGATTGACATGCCTTTTGTAACGCTTCTTGAAACGATCTCCCGATTCCCATAACCTCACCAACTGATTTCATTTGAAGACCAAGCTTTCTGTTTGTCCCTGGAAATTTATTGAAATTCCATCGTGGAATTTTTACGATGACGTAATCTAAGGTAGGCTCAAATAATGCTGAAGTAGTCTTTGTAATTTGATTCTTTAATTCATCTAAATGATAACCAATGGCTAGTTTTGAGGCAATTTTGGCAATTGGATACCCTGTAGCTTTAGAAGCTAAAGCCGAGGACCTACTTACCCTTGGATTAATCTCAATGGCTATGATATCTTCTTTTTCATCAGGTGAAACAGCAAATTGAACATTACATCCACCAGCAAATTCTCCTATTGAACGCATCATATGAATAGCCATATCCCTCATCCGTTGAAAAGTTGTATCAGAGAGTGTCATGGCAGGTGCAACCGTTATGGAATCCCCAGTATGAATTCCCATTGGATCAAAATTCTCTATCGAACAAATAATAACGACATTATCATTTGAATCTCTTAAAAGTTCCAATTCGTACTCTTTCCAGCCGAGCAATGCTTTATCTATCATTACTTCGTGAATAGGAGACAACTGGAGACCTCTTTCCAATAAGTTGTCAAATTCATCTGGGTCATGGAGAATAGAAGCTCCGGAACCTCCAAGAGTATACGATGGTCGTATACACAATGGAAATCCAAATTCTTGAGCAATCTTCTTTCCCTCAAGAAAGGATTTGGCTGTATTTTGAGGTGCCATAGGAATTCCAATTTCAGTCATCAAATCCCTGAATGCCTCGCGATTTTCAGTAATCTCGATCGCGTTGATATCTACACCTATAATTTTTACACCAAAATCCTCCCAAATACCCATTTCATCACACTTGATGCATAAATTCAATGCCGTTTGACCTCCCATGGTTGGAAGGACTGCATCGATTTTATGTTTCTCTAGTATTTCTCGAATACTTTGGGGTTCAAGTGGTTTTAAATAAACATTGTCAGCAACAACTTTATCAGTCATAATCGTGGCCGGATTTGAGTTGATCAATGTCACCTCAATTCCTTCTTCACGAAGCGATCTTGATGCTTGTGAACCAGAATAATCAAACTCGCAGGCTTGACCGATAACAATAGGTCCACTTCCAATAATTAAAATAGATTTTAAAGAAGAATCTTTAGGCATAGGGTCTCAATTTAACAAACGTGTGTACACATAATAAATCGAATGCAAATTTAATTTAATTGAGACATGGTTGGTAGTAGAATTGAAATTGTTTTTACACAAAATTTAAAATCAATGTTAATTAAACTCTATTTGACTTCTAAAAATCCATACTTAAGCGTATTTTAGTTTAAATGGAGTCAATGATTATTTCTAATGAAAAAATGCAAATTGAATACTTTGTAAAAGGATCAGGTGAAGAGGATATTATATGTCTTCACGGGCATGGCAGGTCAGTTGATGACTTCGATTTTCTAAATACTGAATTTCACCGATTAATTCTTATTGTACTTCCCCATCATGGTAAATCCAATTTCCCAGAAGAAAGGATTGAAAGAGAACCTTTAACTATTGAATCATTTAATCAAATATTTGAAATGATAATTCAAAAGGAATCAATTACTGATTTTCATTTTGTAGCATTTTCGCAAGGAGGACGTTTCGTTCTATCCTTATTACCATTTCAAAAAAACAAGGTAAAATCCGTACATCTGATTTCTCCAGATGCTATGGATTATAATAGCTTCTATAATAGAGCTTCGAGAGTTTGGATGGCAAGGAGATTAATGAGATCATTCGAGCAAGACCCACAACGCTTTATAAATGGCGCACGTTTCTTCTATAAGCTAGGATTAGTAAGGCCAAAGGTATTCTCCTTCATACAGAAATTTGCTGCAACTAAGGAATCTTTTCAAAGAGCATCAATCACTTGGAGAGGTTTTCGTAAAATTAAAACAGACATGAAAGCTCTTGAAAATATTCTAAGTTCAAAGCCTTTTCGATTTATCATAATCATGGGTAGATATGATCAGGTGATTCGAACTAAACAAGCCAGATTATTTTTAAAAAAAATTAATCAACCTGACGCCTTGATAGAAATAGAATGTGGACATAATTTTTTTAAAAAAGAAAATATTTCCTTGCTCATGCCACATATCCAAATAAAAAAAGGCACCTAACCAGATGCCTTTCCCTTAACTTAAATTAAACTATTTCTTTTCGTCAACCTCTTCAAAGTCTACATCTGTAACTTCATCCTGAGGATTTTCGCTTGCGCTACCAGCTCCTTGCGATCCTGCATCACCTGAAGGATCTGCTCCCTGAGCATTTGCAGCATTATACATTTCTTGAGATGCTGCTTGGAAAACATTGTTTAATTTTTCCATCGCTGGCTCGAGGTTATCGATATTCTTGGCTTCGAATTCTTTTTTCAATTCTGCCAATGCATCTTCAATAGGTTGTTTTTTATCAGCTGGTATTTTATCTCCATATTCTTTGAGCTGTCTTTCCGTCTGAAAAATCGTAGAATCAGCCTTATTTACCAATTCGATTTCTTCCTTCTTCTTTTTGTCAGCTTCGGCATTAGCCTCGGCTTCAGCCTTCATTTTTTCGATTTCTTCATCTGAAAGACCTGAAGAAGCTTCAATTTTAATAGATTGTTCTTTACCAGTTCCCTTATCCTTGGCTGAAATATTCATAATTCCATTGGCATCGATGTCAAAAGTTACCTCAATTTGAGGAACACCTCTAGGTGCAGAGGGTATATCCGTTAGCTGAAATCTCCCTAAGGTCTTGTTGTCGCCTGCCATAGATCTCTCTCCCTGCAAAACATGAATGTCAACTGAAGGCTGATTGTCTGCAGCTGTCGAAAACACCTCAGATTTCTTAGCTGGGATTGTTGTGTTCGCATCAATCAATTTGGTGAAAACACCCCCCATTGTTTCAATTCCTAAAGAAAGCGGTGTCACATCTAACAGAAGTACATCTTTTACCTCACCTGTTAATACACCTCCTTGAATAGCAGCACCTATTGCAACAACTTCATCAGGGTTTACCCCTTTAGAAGGTTCCTTTCCAAAAAAGTTCTTAACAGCATCTTGAATGACGGGAATTCTTGTTGACCCTCCTACCAATATGACTTCATCAATGTCCCCTGCAGAAAGACCTGCATTTTTAAGAGCAGATTTACAAGGTGCAATGGTTCTTTCAACTATTTCTGAAATCAACTGCTCAAATTTTGAGCGTTGTAATGTTCTTACCAAGTGTTTTGGAATTCCATTTACCGGCATGATATAGGGTAAGTTGATTTCGGTTGAAGTTGTAGATGACAATTCGATTTTTGCCTTTTCCGCAGCTTCTTTTAATCTTTGTAAAGCCATAGGATCTTCACGCAAGTCTAGACCTTCATCATTTTTAAACTCTTGAACCAACCATTCGATAATTGTTTCATCCACATCATCTCCACCAAGATGCGTATCTCCATCGGTAGACAATACTTCGAAAACACCATCACCAAGCTCAAGTATGGAAACATCATGCGTTCCTCCACCGAAGTCAAATACTACAATTTTTTGATCTAAACCTTTTTTGTCAAGACCATATGCTAAAGCTGCCGCCGTTGGCTCATTAATGATTCTTTTAATGCTCAAACCAGCGACCTCCCCAGCCTCTTTTGTTGCTTGTCTTTGAGAATCGTTAAAGTAGGCTGGTACAGTAACAACTGCCTCACTTACTTCTTGTCCCAAGTAATCTTCAGCTGTTTTCTTCATTTTTTGAAGAATCATAGCCGATATTTCTTGAGGCGAATATTTTCTGTCATCAATTTTTACTCTCGGTGTATTGTTGTCACCTTTAATGACCTCATATGGCATTCTTTTGACCTCTTTTTTACAATCGTCAAAACTTGAACCCATAAATCTCTTAATTGAATATATTGTTTTTGTAGGGTTTGTAATGGCTTGCCTTTTAGCAGGATCTCCAACTTTACGTTCGCCTCCGTCAACAAAAGCCACAACAGATGGGGTCGTTCTTTTTCCCTCTGAGTTTGCGATAACAACTGGCTCATTACCTTCCATTACAGAAACACATGAATTCGTCGTACCTAAGTCAATTCCTATTATTTTTCCCATGATATTATTTTTTTCTTTCGATAGGTCAATTAGTATGCCATAGCCTTAAACAATGTCGAATTATGACAAAAAAGCAAGAAAGAGGTGTAAATTATGTCTAAATGTCAGATTTTATGACATGTTAAAAAAGAGGCAATTAAGGAATATAAAACCTCCTCAGCGCAGGACCATTATCTGAATCGATGATTAAGCTGTAAACGCCTTTAGGCAAATCTTTATGATTGAGTTCATTGATTATTGAACTAAATTTTCCCGAATAATACTCTTTACCATCAGGGGAAATAATTTTAAAAAGTCCACCGATCAAATTCGAATTAATTTCAATGAAAAGTGTTTCGAAATTACTCCAAACGTTGATTTCGTTTGAAACTTGAGTAGGGATTGCACCCAAACCACCCACATCGACAGATTCTTCAACACTTTGATTATATCCATATGAATGAACAATGATTGAGTCCGAACCAGAACTGACGGATAATTCTATCCAACCATAATGAGTGTTTCCATCAGATTCAAATGAAACTCCAAGAAATGCATTATTGTCTCCTAAAAAGCTTCCATATAAATAAGGAAAGATTCCAATACCAGCATCAATAAGTAGATTAATACCTAAAGAATAGCTCGTATCCACACCAAACTCATTGGCAACCGAAACAATTTCTCCTTCTGTAAAATTGGTCAAGGTAAAAATGCTATTGTCATTAACCCCTGCAGGTTGTCCATTTAATGCTCCGATAATGGCGCTTGCACCGACATAAGTTGATGGTTGACCTCCCAGTAAAGTATCACCACTCATCTCTTGTACCCTGAATAAAAACTCTATGGTTCCATTATTATCCATATCAATTGTGTAGGATGATGTGGAAGCTGTAATTAGCTGATCAGGGTTTACGTCAACAATGATTTCTTGAGCATAACCAAACGTACTCAATGTAAGGAGGAATAATGCAATAATTAAGTTCAATTTATTTACAAAGGGAGCAATATATTTCATGTTACAAAAGTTAAAAAGTTAAAAGCATAATGTGAGATGCTATGGATACAAAAATAAATCAATTTGTTCATAACACCATAACATGAAGTCTAAGTGAAAAAATTATGTAGAACGACTTGATTTTCGTAATTTTAAGAACAAACCTAAACTATGAAATTTATACTTACACTTTTTTTGTTCCTTTTCTTCAACGGACTCGTTTTTTCTCAATGTACAACTACAAATGCTACCTCATGTGAATGTGTAGATGGCACGAACAATTGTTTACTTTTACCTGATATAACGGCTTCGTGGCAAGGTATTGCAGACAATGGATGGACAGAATATCCTCAAACGGGCGCCGGACAAAATTACAACAATCAAGGTCCAGATGATGGTCGACTTCGTGTCACAGGGTCAACTCCAAATATTGGTCACGGCTCTTTTACTGTCAGAGGACAAGATTCTAATGGGAATAGGGCATTTATTTGTGGTAATGATACAATATATGGTGTTGCATCTACTGGAGCATTTACCTGTCCTAACGGCGTTGACAATCCAAAGCAAATGCTACTTCAACGAATTTACATTAAGGATGGCAATAATATGTCCTATCAGGATACATGGACAGGAAGCATGACTTATCACGAAAGTCATGGGCATAACCATGTCGATGATTGGGCAGTTATGACGCTTCGTATTCCTACCTCCGATCCACACCCATTAAATTGGCCAATAGTTGGAGACGGCGCAAAAATTGGTTTTTGCCTAATGGATTACGGTCAATGCGGGAGCAATACCGGGAGCACTTATTATGGTCATTGTAGAGATGATAATACGGTTTACAATGGGGGAAATGTAATGGCAAACTCGAATTTTGCAAATTGGAACCTCGGAGGAGGTAATTACAATTGTTCTGTCGTTGAACAAGGTATTTCCTCAGGATGGACAGATGTTTACGGGAAATGGCTAGATGGGATGTGGATTAATATTCCGCCAAATACTTGCAATGGCGATTACTATATAGTTATGGAGGTTGACAAAAACAATTACTTTCAAGAAGAATACGAAGACAATAACTACACCGCTGTACCAGTAACGCTTAGTTTACAGCTTCCAGAAAACTCTGGTGCCCTTCCAACCATAAATTCCAATGAATCAAGTTATTTATGTACAGGTCAGTCAATTGTATTAACCGCCTCTGCAGGAACAGACTATTTATGGAGTACAGGTGAAACCACTCAAAGTATTAGCGTAAATCAACCAGGCTCATATGACTGTACTGTTACAAACTATTGTGGAACTGCAACCTCATTACCATATGTGGTAAATAGTGCCGCTCCTTCGCCTCCAGCCGTAACGAATGCTGAAATTTGTCCAGGGAATTCTGTCACACTAGAGGCAACTTCCACAGGTGACGTTGAATGGTTTGATGAAAATGGCACTTTGATTTCTATAGGAAACAGCTACAATACTGGTATATTGAACAATACAACTACGTATTACGCGAGTAACACGGACGTTTATACAAATACCTTATTTGCAGAGCCACATACAAATGGAATTGGTGGTGGAGGATATCTGACATCTACACAGGGTAATATTTTTCATGCGTATGTACCATTTACCTTAAAAAGTGCTTTGGTTTATGCATTAAATGGAGGAAATGTAACCGTTGAATTACTAGAAAGTGACGGTACCGTTCTAGAATCAACAACAGTGAATGTTCCTGCTGGTTCGAGTAGAATTCAGCTGGATTTTGCTGTTCCTGCTGGTTACGACTATGAGCTGGTCGGAACGAATTTACCTTCAGGCGGATTATATAGGAATAATTATTCAGCGACATATCCTTATGAATTGGATGATGTACTTTCTATTGTGGGAGCGACTTCGAGCTCTTCGTACTACTATTATTTTTATGATTGGGAAGTCATCACAGAAAATGGAACATGTACAAGTGAACAAATATCTGTTGTAGTAAGTATGGCTCCAAATCTAGATGATCCTATTGTTCAAGGAGATTTAATCTGTAATTCAGGCAGTGGAAACCTTTCTGCCACAGGAACTGGAACTTTGACATGGACGGATGGCAATGGTACTATTTTAGGTACGGGTAACTCCTTCACAACTCCTGTAATTTCACAAACGACTACTTATTATGTACAAGCTTCTGATAATGGATGTACAAGTGACATTGTACCTATAGATGCCACAGTTCAAGTCATAAATGATCCCGTCGCTCAAGGAGACCTCATCTGTAATTCAGGCAGTGGAGACCTTACTGCCACAGGAACTGGAACTTTGACATGGACTGATGGTAATGGGAATGTTTTGGGTACGGGTAACTCTTTTGCAACTCCTGTCATTTCACAAACAACTACTTATTACGTTCAAGCTTCTGATAATGGATGTACAAGTGCAATGATTTCCGTTGATGCAACAGTTCAAATTATTAATAATCCTACCGTAATAGGAGATACCATTTGTAATTCAGGTATTGCAACACTTACCGCATCTAGCTCTGGAGATTTGACATGGACGGATGGAAGTGGAAATATATTGGGGACAGGGAACACCTTTACCACTCCTCCAATTTCAAGCACCACTACCTACTTTGTACAATGTTCTGAAAATGGGTGTACTAGCGATCTAATTTCAGTAGATGCTGTTGTTGAACCCTGTCTTGATCTTGGTGAAATATCTTTTCAAAATAGCTTAACACTTTCACCCAATCCAAATAATGGCTCTTTTGAGGTTTCATATACGATCTTAAAATCCTCCAAGGTTCAAATGGAAGTTTTTGATCAATTCGGAAATGATATTTTAAAGAAAAAATTTGATGACATGCTAGGTACAGTTAATCATCATGTTTCACTAAAAAATCTGGCTTCTGGTATTTACTCAGTGAGATTCATATATGATGGAAAGTCTCATACCAAGAGATTCATAAAAACGAATGAATAAAATTTGTGTCATTTTAAGCGCCATTTACATTATAAATGTAAATTTTGGTTTACAATGTCAGGTTTTTACAACATATAATTCACAGAACTCGGGAATTCCATTTAATACCGTAAGGTGTCTAGAAAAACAAGGGAATGATTTGTGGGTAGGGACAGACGCTGGTCTGGCAAAATTTTCTAATAATACATGGGAGATATTTAACGCAAGTAATTCACCATTATTTAGCGATAATATTCGGGCTTTAAAATTAGAAGGTGATTCTGTGTTATGGATTGGTACTGTCGGAGGTGGATTATTCTCATTTAACGGTGAGGAATGGGTAAATTTTAATGTCTCAAATTCCGGATTGCAAGACAACCTGGTTCGAGATATCAATATTGATCTACATGAAAATATATGGCTTGCTACCACAGAAGGAATATTCATGTATGACAGAAATGAATGGCATCATTGGAACATGCAAGACAGTAATTTACTATCCAATAATATTACCTCAATTCAAATTGGACTGAATAATGAAAAATACATTGGTACCATAAACGGTGGGATTATTTATTTTGATTCGTTAAATCATTTTACAACATATACGATTATTAATTCAGGATTGCCAGATAATTCAGTAACTGCTATTGAAATTGACATAAACGGTTTTCCATGGTTTCTTTCTCCAGCCGCTGGATTGGTATATGACTCAGATTTTGGAGGTCCGTGGTTGAATTTTAATACTGTCAATTCTGACTTGCCCTCAAATGCTTTAAAGTGTCTACATTTTATGGGAAGTGAACTCCTTATTGGCTCTGAGGTTGCAGGACTCATCTTTAAGAATGGAGAAACATGGAGTCACCTGAATACCATCAATTCCGACCTTCCTGATAATCATATTCTTTCTCTGGAAATTGACAACCAGAATAATATTTGGGTAGGAACATATAACGAAGGCTTGTGTAAAATAAACTTTCAAAATTCGATTTTAGAAAATCTTGACTCACAAATGCTTTTTTATCCAAATCCCGTAAAATCGGGTAATGAAATTCATTTTCACAGAAACATATGTGGTCTCGTAAGTTTATCCAATAACTTTGGTGAAACCATCGCAAGTCAATATATTTATAATCGCAATAGTTTCGATATTCCCGAAAAAATTCAAACTGGTATTTATGTCATTACTCTCTTGGATTCAGATCACTATGTAAAGAGTAAAATTCTTGTTACCCATTAATTATTTAATTGAATCCTTATAAGCTTTATAAAGTTTATCAACTGCTGAGGTAATTGAAATGTGACCCTCTTTGATATCCATTTCAAGCTTTTGAATGTACTGTTTTAGCTTATTATTACCTTCGATTTCAGCTAAAACCAATCCTGACAAATTACTTTTTATAAATTTAGAATTCTGACTCAATCGATTGGTTTCGTAATAGCCATTTAACATAATTTGATTGAAATAGTTTTCAATGTTCTTCCATGCCTCTTTTAATCCTAATCCACTTACGCTACTCGTGGCAATTACATTAGTAACCCATTTGCTAGACTTGGGTGGAAATAAATGCACTGCATTAGCGTATTCCCTTCGGGCCATTTCTGACTTTTTTTCATTACCCGAATCCGCTTTGGTAATCAGCAAAGTATCCGCAAGTTCCATTATTCCTCTTTTCATTCCTTGAAGTTCATCACCTGCACCTGCAAGCATCAATAGAAGAAAATAGTCAACCATATCATGAACCATTGTTTCGGATTGCCCAACCCCTACTGTCTCTACAAAGATTACATCGTATCCTGCGGCCTCACAAAGCAAAAGAGCATCTCTCGAATTCCGAGCGACACCGCCTAAATTGCCCCCAGTTGCAGTTGGACGGATAAAAGCATTATCTTGCTTTGACAACCAATCCATTCTGGTTTTATCACCCAAAATACTTCCACCTGAAACATTTGAAGAAGGATCTATTGCCAGAACGGCCAACTTATGCCCCGATTCAAGTACAATTTTACCAAATGCCTCTATAAAAGTACTTTTTCCAACACCTGGAACACCTGTGATTCCTATTCTCCATGATTTACGATTGCTTGAAATACATTTTTCTATAAGTGATCTTGCTTCAACATGGTTTTCACTGCTTTGACTTTCAATCAAGGTAATTGCCGAACTCAAAGCTTGTTTATCTCCATTTAAAATTAGAGGGTATAGCTCCTCCGCATTAAGCGAATCCAACCTTTTTTTTCTCGAGGAAATCCAATTATCTATTTTATTTTTGTCCGGCATTCAATTGAAAGAATATTAAAATAATTCTTAAAAATCTAACATTAGGTTCTCTGAACTAATTTACTATAAATTTCCTCATACATTGGGAGAATACGATCCAGACTAAAGTTCTCGGCTTGTTTTTTAGCATTATGTTTAAAGGTATGAAGATGTTCATCCTCCAAGACGTGAAGCGTATTCTCAGCCATTTCATCAATATCTCCTACATCAGATAAAAATCCTGATACACCATTCAAATTCACCTCGGGAATCCCACCTGTATTTGAGGATATTACTGGAACTCCAACAGCCATCGCTTCTAAAGCTGCCAATCCAAAACTTTCTGTTTCCGAAGGCAACATAAAAACATCTGAAATATTCAGTACATGTGAGGTATCTCTTACTTTTCCGAGAAACAAAATATGTTCACACAAAGACAATTCACGGCAAAGCATTTCGCAATGATATCTTTCAGGTCCATCACCTACAAAAATTAGTTTAGAAGGCCTCCTTTTGACAACCTTGGCAAATATCCTTATAACATCCTCTACTCTCTTTACCTTTCTGAAATTCGAAATATGGCATAGAATGCGCTCATTTTTATTTGCATACAGTTCGCGAACCTCTTCATTATTATTTTTTTCAGAAGATTTATTTAATCTGATGAAATTAGGGATAACATAAATGTCATTTTTAACATCAAAATGCTTCAGTGTATCCGCCTTTAAACTTTCCGAAACCGCAGTCACCGCATCAGACTGATTAATGCAAAATGTAATAACAGGCTCAAAAGAAGGATCTCTACCCACAAGAGTGATATCTGTTCCATGTAATGTAGTTACAAAAGGAATTGATATACCTTGGGTTGCTAATATTTGTTTGGCCATAAATGCAGCAGAGGCATGAGGAATGGCGTAATGAACATGAATTAAATCGAGTTTCTCATATTTTACAACATCCACCATTTTACTGGCAAGCTCAGTTTCATACGGTTGAAAATCAAAAAGAGGATAATCCGATACAGAGACCTCGTGATAAAAAACATTTTCTTTAAAACCACCAAGCCTTACTGGTTGAGAATAAGTGATGAAATGGACCATATGTCCCTTTTTTGCCAAGGCTTTCCCCAGCTCCGTAGCAACTACTCCACTACCTCCAAAAGTAGGATATAATACAATTCCTATTCTCATTTATCTTCCTTTGATTTATTTCCTAGTGGGAAGAAGAAATTAATGCGATATATAATAGGTAAAATGCGTTGAACATTGCCTTCAGGGTCATTTATTTTAATGGCATAATTCGGTCGAAATGGACTATTATTTGCATTTATGACATCATAAAAAATACCCAAATTAATTCTTACTTTATTATATAACTTGGAAAACCCTCCTCCAATAAATAATGTAGCTACCCATGGCTTAAATTCTTGTTGTGGACCGCCAAAATTAAAAGGCGTTTTTAATACTTCAAATTCCACTCCCCCAAAAAGAGCATCCTTATACCTTGCATGAGCAAAAACTCCACCTCCATACAAGCTTCCACTTGTTCTAGATCCCGTAGTTAGATTTGGATCAATAAAACTCCATGTATAATGATAACGTATTGACGGACCAACTGCAAAATTCTCATTCAAAATTGCTGCATATTTAATTCCAAAACCCATAGTCCCTCCATTAGAACCTGCTCTAGCCGCAAAGATTTCTGCCCCTAGCTCAGAACCATCATATTCTGTTTGAGAATTAACATTCAATGCTAAAAAGCAAGTAAAAACGATTAAAAATATATTTTTCATTGTTGAATAGTTTTTTACAAAGATACGACGAAATCTACTTTTGAAATAGAAGGCTTACTATCTTTGTTAAAAAAGGTATGCAGAGACTTAACGGAAAAGCAACAGCAGAGGAAATTCGATCAGAGCTAAAAGCGGCTGTAAGTGTTAGAAAACAGAAAGGGGCGAAAATCCCTCACTTAGCTGCCGTCCTCGTTGGAAATGACGGTGGCTCGATGTCCTATGTGAGTGCTAAAGTGAAAGCATGCGATGAAATTGGATTTGAGAGCTCGTTGATTCGATTTGAAGATAACGTGAGTGAAGAAGAACTCTTAAGCAAGGTCGAGGAGCTCAATCAAAATGAAGAAATTGATGGATTTATTGTTCAGCTTCCATTACCTAAGCACATCAATGAAACAAAGATAACTGACCACATTAGCCCAAATAAAGATGTTGATGGATTTCATCCTATGAATTTAGGAAATATGCTTTTAAACTTACCCGGATTTTTACCAGCAACTCCTGCTGGTATAATGGAGTTACTGAAAAGAAATCAAATTGAAACCTCGGGGAAACATTGTGTTGTTTTAGGCAGAAGCAATATCGTTGGAACTCCACTAAGTATTATGCTGAGTCGAAATTCAAACCCAGGGAATTGTACGGTGACGCTTGCTCACTCACGTACGCAAAACTTAAAAGAATTATGTCTTCAAGCGGATATACTTGTTGCCGCCATAGGTAAGCCTGAATTTGTAACAGCGGAAATGGTAAAAGAAGGAGCTGTAGTTGTTGATGTGGGAACTACTCGTGTCGATGACTCATCACGAGAGAGAGGATGGCGACTGGTTGGAGACGTTAGCTTTCAAGAAGTCGCTCCAAAAACAAGTTATATCACACCTGTTCCTGGAGGCGTAGGTCCTATGACAATTGCCTCATTGATGATGAATACGCTAAAAGCAATGGAGCTGAATGGAAAATAAAACCGTTTTCAAAGTTGAAGGAGAATATATTGAACTTATGGCACTCTTAAAGGCCGTTGGTATTGCTCAAACTGGCGGCCACGCAAAGATGATCGTTGACGAAGGAAATATTATAAGAAATGGTGAAGTGGAGCTTCGAAGACGAGCCAAATGTAGAAAAGGGGATGAAATTCATATCAATCATGATATACTTACCTTAATTTGAAATAAACTGATTAAGTAATTTATACCCTTTTTTCTAAATGTTCAGTTGCCTGGTAAATCCTTAATACCAATAGCCCGAAAGCGACACTTGAAACAATTAAAACGACGTTCGTCAAGCCATCTGTACCAAATGACAATCGTATCAGAATGGTACAAATCACAAAACCGGTATTTCGGATAAGCTGGCTATATCGCTCTGTGTATTGAAATGAAAGCAGTAAAATAAACACATCAGCCAAAATCAAGATGGTAAAAAATTCATTATAAAAAATGGCATTGAGCTCAAATGAGGTAATGACTGAAGTACTAAAAAACTGAATTTGGATCCATGAGAATAGTGTATATGAACTTGTAATTATTAAAACAGGTAGGAGAATCAGACTAACGGCTCTTTTAGAGTTGACGAAGCGTTTAAGATTTGTTGTTAGTTTACTTGGAACGATTTTACTCCGACTTTTATTAAACAGGTATATCAAGAAAAACAGAATCAAAATACCAACTAAATCATAAATGAGTTGAAGATTTTCGGCAGTACTGAACCAAGACGAAGCAAGTTCTATATGCGGTATATCTCCAAATATGCGACGTATGATAATCAGCGAAATGATTTCAAACTGCTTTGAAACTGAGGTCGTAAAGGAACGGGGTAAATAATGAACTAAGAGATAAATTTCGTAAATCAAAATAATTGAAAACGGCGTATAAATTGCAGAAATGGGATCAGCTAACAGAAGATTATCCATTGGAGAATGGAATAAATCGTAATTCTTACCGAGAATGAGTAAAAGGTGAATTATGAATCCTGCAACGGAGACGTTAATCGTAATTCTTTCAATTACATTCTTATTGTTTTCTGAAAATACACGAAAGAAATGTTTTTCGACCCAATCTTGCCAAGACGACGTAGTAGACATAACTCTCAAACGCCTTAAAACTATTTTTTGTTCTTACGAGAATTATATTTATAAATCTTGGATTGTATTTACTTAACTCTTATTTGTATAATTGATAGACATCAAGGAAGAATGAATAAGTTATTTCTTCTCTGTAAAAACATACAACAACATGTGTGTTTTCTTTTTAGAATTGAGTTCTGAAGGACCTGTGTAAATATAGTTTATCCTCAATTCCGGATGTTCTTTCTTGAAGGAGTTTATTGTTTTTTCCCAAACTAATTTGTCAGCCAAAAAAGGAAAATCAAACTTGTACACACCATCAACAACCTCTTGTCCTTTTACTGGTGTATTTACATTACTGAAAGTTTTATCTGAGAAATCGATGATACAAAAAGAGGTCATTACAGTAATAATTGTACCTATTCCAAGCGCAATTTTCACATCTTTAGTTAATCCAATTGATATTGACTTTTTATCAGAATCACCGAAATATTTGAATAGAATCCAAGAGGCAATCAGAACCAACCAAAATAAACCATGTTCGAGCAATTGAAAGCGGTCTCCGAAAACCTGATCTGCGATTGAGAATAAACTGAATAGAGTCACAGATGAAAAAATAGCTCTAAAAAACCATTTCTCAGACAGGTCACTTTTTTTCTTAAAAAAATTAAATAGAGATAATAGATAAAAAACAAAATTAATGACCTCCAATCCTGATACAACGGCCAACGCAAAAGAAGGAATAATCGGATTTTTTAATCCAAGTGAACCAAAAAACTTTACGAACAATGCAAAAAAGTCCTTACCTACCCATAAGTGATGTACATCAGGGATTATTTTATCCATGACACTTAGTCCCCAGAAAAAAGTCCAGAAAACGAGGATAGATAATCGTATGATGGTTTTTTCTTTCATTCTCTGTCCTCGGTTACAATGTAAAAAATAAGAGCATCCGCCTTTTTCAGCCTCAACTCATTCGGAACGGTATAAATATGGTCGATTCTTTTGTTCGGATTTTCATTTTTGAATTTTTCAATTGTTTTTTCAAATACAGTACTCCCACCGAGGAAAGGAAAAGATACCTTGTAAATATCCTCACCCACCTTTTCGGCAATCACTGGCTCTGTCCTACGAAAAAAGAAATTTTCATTGTAACTAAATATTGAAAAACTGGTGGTAAAAACCAATAGTATAGAAACGATCGAAGCTCCAAGTATTTGTCGATTATTTAACACCAATCCTTGATTACCCTCCTTTGAACCCAAACGAATAAATACCAGCCATGTAAATAGTGATAAAGACCAAAATAAAGTATGTTCGAGAAGCTCAAATCGATCACCAAAAACATGATCACCGATAGAGAATATGGTAAAAGTTATGAGCGTAAAACACGTCCCAATCAAAAACCAAGACCGAGATGATTCTATATTTTTTCGAAAAAAATGAATCAATGCTCCCGTAAAGAAAACAAAAGCAAAAACTTCTAAACCTGCAGCAATCACGAGTGCAAAGTCCGCAATAAATGGGGATTCCAATCCCGCTGAAGCGAAAAATTTCTGAAACTGAGCAAAACGATCTCTCCCTACCCATAAAAATAAGCTTCCTCCGATCATCTTATCAATGATATTCAAAAACCAGAAAAGAGACCAATAAACGAGAATTGAATAGCGAATCAGTTGACTCGTTGAAATGTTGTTTTTCCCTTTAAACAATGTCATAAAGAATTTTTATGGGTCCGAATTAGAATTAACTTTCAAAAAGAAATTAAATCATTTTAAATATCTAAAATCTTGACCGTTTTTGATGGATTTTACGGTTTCGAGAATCATTCGAATACTATTCTCTACATCTTCCTTATGAACCATCTCAACGGTCGTATGCATGTAACGCAAGGGAAGTGAAATCAGCGCACTTGTAACTCCATCATTCGAGTAGGCAAAAGCATCCGTATCAGTTCCTGTTGAACGCGAAACTACAGCTCTTTGAAAAGGGATTTTCTTTTTTTCAGCAGTAGAAATGATTTGTTTTAAAAAATTATTTTGAACTGCCGGTCCATAGGTGAGTACTGGTCCATCACCTGATTTTAGATCACCATTTTCTATTTTATTGACCATCGGTGTATTTGTGTCGTGACAAACATCGGTTACCAGAGCAACGTTTGGTTTTATTCGTTCTGCAATCATTTGAGCGCCTCGCAATCCAATCTCCTCTTGAACTGAGTTTACAACGTATAAACTAAATGGTAATTTCGTTTTTGACTCTTTGAGTAACCTAGCAACTTCTGCAATCATAAACCCTCCCATTCTGTTGTCTAATGCACGACCAACATATTTGTTTTTGTTGAGTATCATGAACTCATCCTCAAAGGTTGCTACACAACCTACATGAATCCCCATTGCCTCAACTTCTTCTTTTGAAGTACAACCACAATCCAAGAATATATTTTTCAGACTCGGAGTTTCCTCTTTGCCTTTTCGCATATGAATTGCAGGCCATCCGAATACCGCCTTTACAGTGCCTTTATCCGTGTGAATGTTGACCCGTTTTGAAGGAGCTATCATGTGATCGGAACCACCATTACGCATCAAATAAATAAACCCATCCTTTGTAATGTAATGCACGAACCAAGAAATCTCATCGGCATGAGCTTCAATTACCACTTTATACTCTTTACCTGGATTAATAATTCCTGCTACACTTCCGTAATTGTCCACAATGTATTCATCTACATATGGCTTGATGTAATCCAGCCAAAGCTTTTGTCCCTCGGATTCAAATCCCGTTGGACTTGGATTATTTAAATATTTTTCAAGGAATTTTTCAGATTTTGTCGTTATTATTTTTTTCATTCTACCTCATTAAAGTTACATTTCCTTTCACTATTGAATTTAACCCTCCAACACAAGTGACATCGAGATAGTAATCGTAGACATCAGGTTGAAGCTGAACCCCACGAAATGTACCATCCCAACCGATATCGATGTTGGTTGATTCAAAAACCATTTCTCCCCAGCGATCAAAGACCCTGAAAATCATTTTTTCAATATCAATCCCTCGGACATAAAGAACATCATTGTTCATGTCTCCATTCGGGGAAAATGCATTCGGTAAAAATACAGTTTGACCCTCACATATGTTTTCATAAATCTTAATCTCAACTGTATCTTCTCGTGAACAGATGCCATCGGAAACGGTCAGCGTGTAGATTATATCCTCCTCAATGACCGCATCGGTTTGTTGGTTTGTTGGTGCGTTTAGTCCAGTTTCAGGTGTCCATTGATATGAACTTAGACCGGATGGTGATCCAAATAAAGTAACAGTCCCTCCCTGGGCAACTGCATATTGAGATGCCGAGGCAATGACTAAAGTTGAATCTATGTCAGAAACATTGATAAAGATAGAATCCTCAACAATACACCCCTCTGGTGAAGTTCCAGTTACTGATATGTATTGAGAAAATAATGGATTCCCTTGAACCGTTTCAGTATTTCCAGGATTGATCAAAGCCGTATTCGGTTCCCATTCGTAGTCCAAGGATATCGAAGGATTCAAATTGGTAACAGTAATATCTACAACATCACCCACACATATAGAATCTTGAGAACTCAAGGAAAGTTCTGGTTCGATAAATATAAATACAACACTGTCGATTATCGAACAATCCGAATTACTTGCTTCAATATAATAATAGCCTTCAGTTGGGTTATCGATGATGACGTTTGGATCACTTAATGTATTATTTAAAGTGTCTGTAAAGAGATTATTAGTGGACCAAATAAACTGAGTGGAACCCGAAGTGGTTGGGCTCAAAGTGGTTGGAGTCGGGACACACAATTCTATGGTGTCGACTAAATCAATCGTAGGTTCAGGTGTTACAATTATTTGGGCTGAATCCGCAGCAAAAACACCACAAAAGTTATCATAAACATAGAGGAAAGCAAAATAAGTACCCGCCGTATTGTAAGTGAATGTTGGATCAAAGTTGAGTGAATCAACCATGCCATTTCCAAAGTCCCACATAAAATCGGAATCAGGTAATGAATTATTGGTGAAATTAACATTTACAGGTGCGCAACCTTGAGTATTATCGAGGGTGAAATCGGCAATTGGTTCTTCACTGAAATCAACAAAAACACTGTCATTAATCGTACAATACCCATTGGTAAGTTGAACATAATATGTTCCAACATTGGTCACTACAATGGTTGAATCATTTGCGGGATTCAGAACATTTGAAAAATCCGAAACATCAGACCAAGTGAAGCTATTTGCTGTACCATTAGAATTCGCTACTAATGTGGTATTTGGCTGATTGCAAATATATAAGGAGTCCAAGCTTTCAATGGTCACATCTGGAACAATCGTGATATTTGCAAAAGCGGTATCAGAAACTGGACAAATTGAATCGAATATATACAATGAAATATTGTACTGCCCTGGTATGGTGTATTCAATTACAGGTTCAAAAGTTGTTGAATCCACATTACCATTTCCAAAATCCCAAAGGAAATAACTGGTTTGCACTGATAAATTATCAAATCCCACTGTTAAAGGTGCACAACCTATGGTATCCAATAATTGAAATTCAGCCTCAGGAGGTGCCTCAAATAGCACATTGACGGTATCTTGAGCAGTACAAAAGCCATTATCAACTTGAATGTAATAAATTCCGGAAGTCGTAACCGTAATCACAGAATCAGTTGGTGCATTCAATGGATTTGAAAAGTTTGAATTTTCTGACCAAATGAACGTATTTGCAGTTCCGTAAGAATTTACTGAAATATCAATTGGATCATTGTTACAAACGCTTATCGGATCTATGACTTCTGCTAGCACAGAATCTACCACAGTTACTATAATTTGGGCAGTATCGGTAAGTTGACAAATACTATCAGTGACATATAAATTCACCTCGTAAATACCGGCGTCTGTATAAGTAATGACCGGGTTGAAAGTTGTAGAATCCAATTCTCCATCACCAAAATCCCACAAATAAGTGTCAGTTGAAGAAGATGTATTGTCAAAAGTCACCGTAAAATCATTACATCCAATGGTTTGGTCTGCGGTAAACTCTGCAAGGGGTAATAAACCTGAATCAAATTTATACACTACCGCATTACAATTTGAGCTGTTATTTACAGCTGAATATGCACCTGCAGAGGTAGGAAAATCATCATTACTCCCGCACCCGGCGCAAACACACTGATATACAATTCCATTTTTATCAAATCTAGACGTGCCTCCATCTACATGCTCATCAGAAACTGGTCCACCAATGTATGAACCATATAAAATGTTTGACATATCAGCTTTCATCACCATCAAATAAAATTCTGCACCACCTGCCGGTGTGGCTTGAAGCGCATCTACCGTGACTGGCATACCATTAAGTTGGGCATTGGCCTGAAGAATATTTGCACCCCACCCTGAAACATAAATATTACCGCAATTGTCCACAAGAAAGGCGGCTGGGGAAATTTGTATGTTTGAGCTACCGTTACCAAATCGAGTAGATGCCAAGTTTGTAGAAAGTAAAGAATCCAATTTGATTACGAAATTACTACTTGAACCATTTGAATAGGAAGCATTGTTGATAGGGAAATTTCCACCTACGGATTGACCCAAAAGAAATATATTATTGATTCGATCGATTTCAACAAAAAATACCTGATCGTATTGATTCATTCCGATATAGCTAGCATTGACAATACTATTCCCTCCTGAAGGAACTTTGACAACAAAACCATCTGTTGAACCACCTCCACTACTTGGTTGCAGTCCACCTGCCGTTCCCGGGATGTTGGTTGACTCTGTACCACCTGCAAATACAAAATTTCCACTCAAATCCATTTTTACTGAATAGCAGGCATCGTCCTGAGATCCGCCGTAATAACTTGAAAACAATAATTGACTAAAGTCTGATGAAAGCATAAAAATCACACCATCCTGATTACCTGCATTCGAGTTTTGAAATGCATTGACCGTAGGGAAATTAGTTGATTTGGTACAAGAGGCTACAACCACATTATTTGAAGCGTCAAGTGTAATTTCTCCTCGAAATTGATCTCCATAATTTGATACGATACCGGTGTAAGCTCCTACATTATCATAAGGCAATAATGCGGCCTCATAATTCATTCCATCATTTCCAGAACCACCAACGAATGTAGAACCCATTAGCGTAGTACCATTAGCACTAAATTTTGACACATATAAATCAACACCTTGATTATCGTGGGTTACTCCGTTGAATTGCAACTGTGCCGCAGTTCCTCCGTTGTGGGTGGCATCATATGCCCCCGCACTCGTCGGAAAATCTGCGCTTGAGGTTGACCCAAATACATAAATATTATCATTGAGATCACAGATCAAACTGTGAGCTGCTTCGGTCCCGGCATTGTTATTTCCTCCTCCTAAAAATGTACTCCAAAGCATATTCGTGCCATCAGGAGAAAATTTAGTGATGAATACATCCGTGACCCCATAAGCTCCATTAAGAACAGTGAAATTTGAATTAATATCATAAGCTGTACCACTTGGCATAGGATAATTGTTGCCATACACCATTCCCCCAGCATAGGCAGAACCATCATAACCATAGGTCGCTGTCATTCCAAAATTATCAGAAAAGGCTGCATTATAGGTAGCAAAAATGAGAACGGGATCTATGATAAGTGTTTTACTTTTATCATACTTGCCCAATTGAAATGAAATGTTCTCCCCTGCTAAAACAAACTCACAATCCACCTCTACCTTTTGTCCATCAATAAGCTGGTAAGCATAGGGATGTTCTTCAAAAATTTTACCTAGGTTGGTCGTAATTTCCACATCTCCAGCATCATTGACTATTAAGGATTCTTGCCCTGCATAATTCAATTGAATTATTTGATGTGATTGAAATGGTGAAATGATAAATTCATACTTAAACTGCCCCCCTTGATTTTGGACATTTAGATCAATTCCATCATAAAGGTTTTTTAATACCGCATTACCGTATGAGTGAACGTTTGAGGCCCATTTAGAACGATCATTCCCTTTGAAATAATTAAAATAAAATGAGCTTTCATCATTTTTTTCAATAGCTGAAATTTGATTACTCCCAACAAAATTTAGATGAACAAGTTTTTCCTTTATTTCAAAACCTGCATCCGAATCAAAGTTTCCATGATTATCGTGCATAGCAGCATAATCTTGGAGGTGATATACAAACTTGTTTTGTTGAATCCACACTTTTCCGCCTTCAATAGATGATTGAAACAAAACTGGAGCAGGCCATTGACCTTTATTTTCAAGTAAACTTGATTTGGTTTGACCATGAACATGCTTGTGGTGACTGTGATCATCATTCAGTTTGGGTTGTGCCATCAGGAAATTTAGAGCGGATAGGACACAAAAAATGGAAATAAGTATCGTTCTCATGAAAAGTGTAAGTGCAAGCTAAGATACAACAAAAAAAAACAAAAATATACTTTATTGTACAACGCTTTTTAGGGCAGTAGATGATAATTAATTAATTTCGTTTTTTTAATATAATTTTCATCTCATGGATACTCCAATTACAAAACTTTTTAAAGTTAAATATCCATTGATTCAAGCGGGAATGATTTGGTGTTCTGGTTGGAGACTTGCCTCTGCTGTATCGAATGCTGGTGGTCTTGGAATTATCGGTTCTGGATCTATGTATCCGGATGTCTTGGATGAGCATGTTAAGAAATGTAAATCTAATACCAAGAATCCATTTGCGGTGAATTTACCGATGCTTTATCCAAATATTGAAGAACATATTGAAACTATTATTAAAAATAAAGTTCCAATTGTATTTACCTCTGCCGGAAACCCTAAAACATACACTGAACGATTAAAATCAAATGGAATCGTAGTTGTACATGTGATTTCGAGTGTAAAATTTGCCTTAAAAGCTGAAGAGGCAGGAGTAGATGCTATTGTAGCTGAAGGTTTTGAAGCTGGTGGCCATAATGGGCATGATGAAACAACTACCCTTTGTTTGATTCCAATGGTAAAAAAAGCAGTGAAGATACCTGTAATTGCTGCAGGTGGAATTGGAGATGGGAAATCTATGCTTGCTTGTATGGCTTTAGGGGCTGATGGTGTTCAAATTGGCAGTCGCTTTGTTGCAAGTGAGGAGTCAAGTGCCCATATAAATTTCAAAAATGCTGTATTGAATTGTAAAGAAGGAGACACCAAATTGACATTAAAAGAATTAACTCCTGTTAGGCTCATCAAGAATGATTTTTATCACAAAATAGAAAATGCTTATAAAAATAATGCATCAACCGAAGAGCTACAGGAATTATTGGGTAGGGGTCGAGCTAAAAAAGGAATGTTCATCGGCGACATGGAGAATGGGGAACTTGAAATAGGTCAAGTTTCAGGAATGCTGGATAAAATAATGCCAGCCGGAGAAATTGTCAAAGAGATTATTAATGAGTTTTTTGATACACAAAATAACATCAATCAAATCAAAATATAAGCATGGTTAGCTTCGAGCGATATAAACTAAAAAATGGTTTAACCGTTCTTCTTCATCACGATAAAACTACTCCAATGGTTGTCGTCAATACACTATATGATGTTGGTGCGAGGGACGAAAATGAAAATAAAACCGGATTTGCTCACCTTTTTGAACACCTCATGTTTGGAGGCTCTGTAAATATTTCAGATTTCGACAAAGAGTTACAAAAAGCTGGTGGTGAAAGTAATGCGTTTACAAGTAACGACGTAACGAACTATTATGATATCGTTCCAGCACAAAATATAGAGACTGCACTTTGGTTAGAAAGTGATCGAATGCTTTCACTTGCCTTCACTGATAAAAGTCTAGAAGTACAGCGAAATGTTGTTATTGAAGAATTCAAGCAACGTTACTTGAATCAGCCATATGGTGATGTTTGGCTTGAGTTAAGACCCCTAGCCTATGAAAAACATCCTTACAAATGGGCAACCATTGGAAAGGATATAGCGCATATTGAAAATGCAAACATGGATGATGTCAAATCATTCTTCAAGAAGTATTATTGTCCGGTAAATGCAATTTTATGTATCGCTGGCAACTATGACGAATCAGGAATCAAGTCAATAATAGAAAAATATTATGGTTCTATTCCCGGAGGTAAAAGGCCATCGAGATTGAATCCGGCAGAACCCAAACAAAACTCTTTTAAAACCAAAACCATCTATCGTGATGTTCCTTCCAATGCTTTTTATTATGCATTTAAAATGGGTCCTAGAAAAAGTTCCGATTACTACATTGGAGATATTATGAGTGATGCCTTGGGAAAGGACAACTCTTCAATTCTAAATATTGCATTAAAAAAAGAACTGGAGCTCGTGACTGAAATTAATGCATTCATTACAGGGTCACTAGATGACGGATTATTTATCATCAGTGGGAAATTAGCAGATGGTGTTGATTTTAATGACTTAGATAAAGCATTATGGGGACAATTGGATGAAATCAAAAAAATTGGAATCAATAACGATAAATTAGAGTCTCTAAAAAATAAAATAAACACAGCCAAAGCTTTTCAAGAACAAGGTCTTCTAAATCGTTCGATAAATCTTTCTTTTTTTGAACTGCTTGGAGATGCAAACGGAGTTAATGAAGAAGGATTTATATACCAAAAGATAAGTGGTAATGATTTGATCCTATTTGCTAGTGATGTTTTAATTCGAAATAATTGCTCGCTATTAAAAGTAGCTATAAATGATAGATAGAAATACAGCACCTCCTACACAGAAAATTCAAAGCATTGAATTTATTTGTCCTCAAACAATAGAAATAAATTCTACGGTCAAATTACTTTGGGTGAAAAACGTACCGAATGAAACCTCTCGCATTGACTTATATTATAACGCAGGTTTAAGAAATGGACGGAACATCATTGCTTCTTTATGCTCATCACTATTACTTTCCGGAACTAAAGATAAAAGCACCACTGAAATCCACAAACAAATCGATCAATTGGGTGCATTTTTTGATATTGGTCTATCGCACGAAGGTGTTATGATCTCCATTTTTGCTTTAAAAGAGAATATTTTCGAAGCATTTTGCATCATAAATGAGGCCATTCAATGTGCTGTATTTCCGGACAAGGAAATTTCAGAAAAAATTAGAGTAAAAAAAGAAAAACATAAAATAAATTTCGGTAGAGTCGGTTTTTTGGCTCAGCGAAAATTTCAAGAGAAAATATTTTATAATTCGCCGTATAGCGAACTCACGAATCTTGAAGATTTTGACAACATATCAAAAAATGAGCTTATTGAATTTCATGAGAATTTTTTCCAAAAAGGGTTATTTAAGGTTGCTGTAGTAGGTAATATCAAAGAAAGTGAAATTGATTCAATCATTTCAAAATGCAAGGATTCTTGCATAGATAAACCTTTAGAATATTATTCTGCTTTTGATAATTTTTCGGGAGTATTTCATGAAGAAAAAAAATCGGCTGTTCAATCAGCCATTCGAATTGGCAAAACATTATTTAATAAAACTCATGCTGATTTCTTTGATTTTTCAATTTTAAATACGGTTTTAGGAGATTATTTTGGGAGTAGATTGATGAAAAATATACGAGAGGATAAGGGATACACATATGGAATAGGCTCAGCTGTTGTAGAGACTGGCAGTTCAGGGTATTTTATTATAGGCTCTGAAGTAGGTATTAAACATCGCGAGTCCACATTGAAAGAAGTAAAAAGTGAACTGGAAAACTTATGTTCTACTGAAATGAGCCATAAAGAGCTTGAATTGGTGAAAAATTATCTTCTTGGTCAAATGCTTAAAGCAGCTGATGGACCGTACGCTATGATGGATTTATTTCTGAGTGTAGATACTTATGACTTGAAGATGAACTTTTACAACGAATACATAGAAAGGATTCATCAAATTGATACCAAAGAAATAATATCAATTTCTCAAAAGTATCTCAAATGGGATACCATGTCTGTCATTTCTGTCGGATAGCAACTTTTATTTCTTATTTCCGTTATAATACTGCGTATTATTTTACGTTAAAACAGTATGAAAAAGCTAGTTTTCTTAGTGTTTATGCTTTTTGTATCCAAAGCAGTTTTTTCTTCTCATGTTATGGGAGGTGAACTGACGTGGACTTGTGGTACAGGAGGAGCGTACACATTTGAGCTGGTTTTTTATCGAGATTGTAATGGTGCAGAAGTGAATGTAATTTCAGAAACCATCAGGGTTTGGAACCATCCCTCAATTACAGATATCACCCTAAATTTTGTATCAAGGACAGATATTTCTCCAAGTTGTACGGAAGTTGCAGGCTCTCCCCCAATGCTTGAGTGTGGCATTGGCAGTGCAGGTGGTAACGGAGCTGGAGCTATTGAACAAGTAATTTATCGGGGAGATGTGATGCTCCCAGGCACCCCTCCAAACGAAGGATGGATTTTCACTTATGAGAATTTCTCAAGAAGTAATGCACTTACCAATATTCAAAACCCATCATCCTACGGCATTACCATTGCTGCTACGATGTTTCCGACCCCGAATAGCATAAATAATTCATGTACGGATTCTTCTCCTAAATTCCTGCAATCACCCTA
>QOQC01000070.1 GCA_003331365.1 Flavobacteriales bacterium
CTCGTTTTGGGTGATCAATCTCCTGGTGATGAAAGAAAAAGTTATTGGACAAATTTCCTCAATCAGCAGACTGGCTTTGTGTTTGGTACAGAGCACATATCAAATACTTACAATTTACCGGTAATTTATTACACAGTAAACAAAGTAAAAAGAGGCTACTATGAGCTCGAATTTAAAACCATTTGTGAACAACCACACAGACTTAAATATGGAGAAATCACAGAAAATTATGTAAATTTCCTTGAAAAGGATATTTTACAGCATCCAGCGCAATGGATCTGGTCCCATAAAAGATGGAAAAAAGCAGTACCAAAAGACATCAAAACATTAAATAATACGCATGAAAAAAACTTTAATTCTCGTTTTCCTCGCAAGTAGCGCATTCATATTCCAGGGCTTTGGTCAATGGTACCATTATGCAGACTCTGAAACACATTCAAGAGGAATCGCAGCATTTAAAAATCACGTTTATTTAAGCTCGAATACTGGCTTAATATACGATCACGACATTAAGAGACACACAACAACGGTTATGAATCTCAATAATCCATTATCGGAGCTGAGAGATATTGACGTGAACGGTAAAAAGATTGTTGCTATGCAAAGCAAAAATTCAAGTAAATTAGTTTATGTTATTAATAATAAAGCTATTGCGATACCAATTAATAGAGAAGAAATCTTTTTTGACGGCATGGTATTATATGCCCAAAAAGGCATGATGTTCGGAGATCCAAAGCACGGAAAAATCCCTGTTTTCATTTCAAAGTCCGGAGGAATTGTATGGCAAAAGGCACCCACTCCACTGAAAGCCTTAGAAGGCGAATATGGTTTCTCAGCGAGTGGAAACAACATCGTTTACACGGACAGGAGCTTTTTCTTTGTTACCGGAGGAAAACATTCGAGATTTATCTCGACAGAAGACATGGGCAAAACCTGGAATACTTCGGCTTTACCCTTTAAAAGCGGCGAAAGTTCGGGAGCGTATGCATTGGCCATGAAAAATAAAAAGGAAGGCATTGTTGTTGGAGGTGACTATAAAGACCCTAAATCAAATGCGCCCAACTGTTTTATTACTTCAGATGGAGGTAAAACATGGAAAAAGCCAGCACAATCCCCTGAAGGATATATCTGCTGTATTATTGAATATAAAGGAGTGTATTACTGTTGTGGTCCAAATGGCATCGAATACTCAACAAATGACGGTATGAGCTGGGCCAAGCTTTCGAATGGTCGATTTTACACCCTTACAGCGCATAAAAAGAAGCTCTTTGCTTCCGCTGACCAAGGTAGATTGGCCAAATTTAAAACCATCAAAAAATAATAGCTCTAAATTTTAATTTTAGTGGCTCTATTTTAGACATTCAATTATTTTTGTAAAAAAAAATCTCATGAGCGATATTCAAAGAATTCAATGTTTAATTATTGGTTCGGGACCTGCGGGATATACAGCCGCTATTTATGCAGCAAGAGCTGACATGAAACCTGTTCTATACGAAGGTCTTCAGCCTGGAGGCCAGTTAACGACTACGAATGAAGTTGAGAACTTCCCAGGATATCGTGATGGCGTAACTGGACCTGAAATGATGATTGAGCTCAAGGATCAAGCGATGCGTTTTGACACTGATGTGAGACCTGGATTTATAAATAAGGTTGACTTTTCAGGTGAGGTGCACAAATGCTGGGCAGATGATGGCACTGAAATACACGCAGACACAGTTATTATTTCTACTGGTGCATCCGCCAAGTACCTCGGACTTGAGAGTGAGCAAAAATATTTGAGCCTTGGTGGAGGTGTTTCTGCATGTGCTGTTTGTGATGGATTCTTTTACCGAGGTCAAGAAACTGTTATTGTTGGTGCTGGAGATTCAGCTTGCGAAGAGGCACACTATCTCTCTAAGCTTTGCACCAAAGTGACCATGCTTGTGAGAAGAGATGAATTTAGGGCTTCCAAAATTATGGCCCAACGGGTACGAAATACAGAAAACATCGAAATCCTATACAATACTGAAACCAAGGAGGTTTTAGGAGATGGTCAGCTTGTAACTGGTGTTAAGGCATTCAATAATAAAACCAACGAGGAAATTGAAATTCCTTGTACTGGTTTCTTTGTAGCTATCGGACACAAACCCAATACAGATATATTCAAAGACTATCTAAACCTGGACGAAACAGGATATATTGAGTATGAAAAACCAGGATCTAGCTTTACCAATGTTCAAGGGGTGTTTGTTGCGGGTGATGCTGCTGACAAAACATACAGACAAGCAGTTACCGCTGCAGGAACAGGATGTATGGCTGCATTGGATGCAGAGCGTTATTTAGCGGCTAAGCACTAAAAATCGAAATCGTCGTTTAAAGAGCATTCTCCGAGCTTGTCAATAAGCTCATCGGGCATGGCTGTGTGATTTTCCCAATATTTCATGTACGCCTCGTCGGTTTTGAAATGCTCCTTCACCTTACCCTCCCAACATTTGCAGTCGTATTCCTCAGAGATACACTTATCTGAAAAATCTGCCATGGTTTTGTTCATGTTTTCTGCTGGGTCACCACAAGAGTAGCTTATAAGAGCAATGGTAAAGGCACCAAGAATAATTTTAGATATTTTAAATGTCATTTTTTCGTTTTTAAAAATCAATACTCTCCACTTCTGATTCAGAATAAGACTTCACACCACATGGGCACAAGGTATCCATCGCCTCGTGAAACTTATCTTCATTACCACCTTTCATCGCTGCATTGTACGCTTCATTGGTTTGATACTTTTTCATAACCTCCTCAACAAAGCAAGGACAATCATAACCATAACTGGCATTTTGCTCAATACATTTATCCATTAAGGCCTTTTGTCTTTCAGGTGTCCAACCTTCATTCATTTTGGAGACATAAGAAATGGCATAACCTGAAGCTAATAAAGTCACTAAAACCCATGAAAGTCCGGCAATTTGCGTCAATCGATCGTCTCCTTTTCTGCCTCGGATAATGAGCTTTCCTCCCAGATAAACAAAGGATACAGCCAAGCAAAAAACAAGAATGTACCTCATGAGTACTTTGTTTTCACCTGTCCAGGGTGAGCCCTTCAGCAATAAATAAGAAATGAGAACAATACCACCAACCAATGCACAGATCATCGTAAGGGTTGCGTACATCGAAACCGTTTGGTCATTTTCTTTGTTGGATTTATACAGCTTATAACCCAGGTAAAAACCTGCAATGGCAAGTAAAAGAACAGCTAAAATTTTTATCATAACACACTAATTTTAGTTAAATATAACAAATCAAATGTGATATGTACCGAACGATTCTTTATTTTAGCACGGTAATTGTATCACTCGACATTGAAATACTTGTTTATTAATTTTTAAAAATAAATACATGAAAACATTATTCATCTCATTACTAATGCTATCCATGACGAGCGTAGCATCAGCTCAAGGAAGAAAAATCTCGGGAGTCACCTTTCCGCCAGAGTTAAAGACCAAAACAGGATCACTATACTTTAATGGATGTGGTCTGCGTGAAAAGTACACACTTGACTTGTATGTTGCGGGCCTTTATCTTAATAAGCCAACTATGGATGCCAAAAAGGTAATTAATGCCGATGCGGCTCAAGCGATCAAAATTGTAATCGTATCGAGTAAAGTAACGCGTGATAAATTCAATGAGTCTGTAAAAGAAGGATTCGCTAACGCAGCTCCTTACAACGCTACACCAGCTCAGGTTAAGAAATTTAAGAGCTTTTTTGCTGCCCCTTTCAAAGTGAATGACGAAATCTTAATGATTTACAAACCAGGAAAAGGTACAGCAGTAATTATAAACGGAGCACTTAAAGGTGTTGTTGAAGGACTTCCATTCAAAAAAGCATTGTTTGCCATTTGGTTAGGAAACAAACCTGCTCAAGCAAAGCTTAAAAAAGGAATGATGGGGCAAATTTAATGTCCACAAAAAAATATACTTAGAAGGCCACGCATGTGGCCTTTTTTATGGACCAAACCAACAAGATGAAATACTTTTTGATTATCTTATGTTTATCGCTTCAAATGAGCATAATTGCACAAAATACGATCATGGTCGTCGGACACCGAGGATGCCGAGGTGTGATGCCTGAAAATACCATTGAGGGCTTCAGAGAAGCTATTAAGAGAGGTGTTGACGGTATCGAATGGGATGTAGTGGTGAACAATCAAGGACAGCTCGTTATTTCTCACGAACCCTATTTCCATAAAAATTTTTGTTTTGATCCACAGGGCAACCCCATTGAAGACGAAACACGATACAATATCTACAGAATGTCTCAAATGCAAATTAAGGGATTCGATTGCGGAACTAAATTTCATAAGGGCTTTCCTGAACAACAAAAGATAAAAGCATCAAAACCCCTGCTCAAAGAGGTGATGAATATGGTTCCAGAAATTAGGAGCAAGCGCATCTTCTTTGAAATTAAATCGGATGAACCAGAATACGGAATATCGCAACCTTTCCCTGAAGACTATGCGTCGCTTATACTCAATGAGGTGAGCCGATATAAGTTGCGAAGTATTTGTTACATGAGTTTTGATAAAAATATACTTGAAGAGCTTCATAAATTGGATCCTACGCTCAATCTCGTTTACCTAAGTGAGAAAAAAGGCATCAAAAAAAGTCTAAAAGAACTATCGTTTAAACCTAATTCAGTTGGATTGTATTACCGTACCATCAACAAACGCACTGTAAATATTTTGAGGGATTTAGATATCGGTATCTATGCCTGGACGGTCAATCAAATTGAGGATGGACACAAAATGATGAGCTTTGCGATTGACGGCATCATCACAGATTATCCCAGACGAATTATTGAGGCAAGAAGTACCTACTCTTCCAAACCTAAAGGATTCAGGATATCAGGAACCCCTTCTTTTTAACGTTGTTTGTGAACCCTTTTTGAATATACGCGTTATTAGTTCTAACTTTGTAGTACGTTCTTTGGGGTCGACATTGGATTTGACAGCGGTAGCATTGGTCGAGTGTCAGCATGCAGAGGTTGTGGTGAGCCTCTTTAAAAATTTGTCACAAACTATAATTGACAATACGTCATACGCACTTGCGGCTTAATTAGCGGAATGTTAATTGGCCTAATTCGACTGAAGAACAGTAGGTCGAACAGGTACTTCCGGCAGGCTTCGGCCCGTTAGGTCCGCCATCAGGAAGTTCAACCCATCGGGCTGGTGCTCTCGAGGGTACTAAGTGAGCATGAGACTTTAGTATCTAAGTTGTGGTTTTGGGTGTTTTTGTCCGAGCCACAATCGAAAAGTAATCAAAAACTAAGCATGTAGAAAGCTTGATAAATCGTCGTTTGGACGAGGGTTCGAACCCCTCCGACTCCACCATTATTAAAAGCACTTTTCGAAAGGAAGGTGCTTTTTAAATTTGATTTCTTTATTGCACTTTATTTATCAAAGTTTATCAGACGAGAATTTATAAAAGTGATAAATTGAACAAGACCCTAATAGCTAGTGTTCAAATTATAATTGGTTTTATTTATCTTAGTGAGGTAAATTTTAAAAGTGGTACTGTATGATTAAGCATTTATTACAGGTTTATATGAAGTTGATTCCAAATATTACATTAAAAAACAGTAAAATGAAAAACAATTCACTAGTAAAGAGTAAAGCATTTGTTTCTCTTCTCTCCTTTGTATTATTCGGATTCTTTTCGATCGGTCAAATTGAGTATAACTGGCAAAACTCTAAAGAAGGTTGGGTATCCGCCTCAGAATCAAATAACGGTTGTCAGCTTTTTGCACAGCCCGAGTCTATGGCCATGAGAGCATTTAATGAAACCCCTATCATGAGAAGTGGTAACCAGCAAGAAGATTTGGGAATTGACGCAACCACCTATAACCGTGTAGAGATCACCCTCAAAAATCCCAATTCCTCAGGACAAAATCCTAATCCTAATGCTATTTTATTCGTTTATCCACCGGAAAGTAACGATAAAATATGTTCATGGAAATTCCCAGTAGATACTGGTATGACAGAATATGTCACCTACACGATTGATTTAGAATCCACACCCGACAATAACGATGTTTTTGAAGGGCCCGTCGCACGTTTCGGACTTCGCGCTCCTTGGGGTGTTGCCAATTTCGATACGGTTTATTGGAAAAAAATGAAGATTTATAATAGCAATCAAGTGAATGTTCCCGAATATGAAATCTATTTAAATACCTTTCCAAATCCTTCAAGCGAAGTACTTTTCATGGAATCAAACGATCCAATTGAGAAAATCCAATTGCGAGACATGACCGGAAGAAATGTTATTGAAATGACAACTGAGAATAACACACTTCAAATAAACACAAGTGAACTCTCAAATGATATTTACTTTTTGTATTGTCTTGTGCAAAATGAATGGATAAAGAAAAAAATCATAATCGCTCATTGACGATTTACCTAAACCACTTTAAAGAAACATGAGAAGTCGATGCTCACGAATTCTATTCATATCAATACTTATTCTTTCGTTTTTCAGTTGTCAAGACAAACCCTCAAAACATAAAAAGGTAGTTTCCAAAAAACTCAATTTACAGAATAAGGAAAAACCCAATGTTATTTTTATCATAGCTGATGATTTGAATTGTGACATTGGTGCCTATGGAAATTCAATTATTCAAACACCACACATCGATGAACTGTCTAGACATGGCGTCCTGTTCGTAAATGCTCACAATCAGTATCCTTTATGTGGGCCCTCTCGGGCCTCCTTTATGACAGGAATGTATACGGATCAAACTAAGATGACCCGAAATAACATGTATATAAGAAACTCAATACCCGATGTCATTACTATTGGACAGCGGTTTCGTCAGCAAGGTTATCAATCCATAAGAATCGGTAAAATATTTCATTATGATAACCCGAGTGCTATCGGAACTTCAGGTACAGATGATCCTCATACTTGGGACCAGACAGTAAACCCTTATGGACGAGATAAAAAAGAAGAGTACAAAATCAACACCTTATCTCCCCGAAAATATGGTGGGACATTGAGCTGGCTTTCCGCAGAAGGTAAAGACGAAGAGTATACAGATGGAATTGTAGCTTCAGAAGCAGTTCAATACTTGGACGAATTTTCCAAAACAGGTGAATCTTTTTTTTTAGCAGTAGGCTTTTATCGACCGCACACTCCATTTGTTGCCCCTCAAAAATATTTTGAGTTATACGACCGTTCTTCAATAAGCATTCCCAAAAGTAATAATGACTATTTAAAGAGTATTCCCGAACCTGCTGCAAAGTCAATTCGAGCAAAAAAAAATCAAATAAATCTAGAGGAAGAGCTTGCAAAAGAAATAAAAGAGGCATACTACGCATCAATATCTTTTATAGATGCTCAAATCGGGCGTATTTTAAACAAGCTTAAAGAAAGCGGATTACATGAAAATACAATTGTAATATTTACCTCGGACCATGGCTATCACCTTGGTGAGCACGGACATTGGCAAAAACAAACCCTTTTTGAAAATTCCACACGAGTACCACTAATCATTTCTGTTCCAGGAGATAGAAATGCCCCAGCCAGATCAAATAGCCCTGTTGAGTTAATTGATTTATATCCTACAATTATGGATTTGGCAAAAATCGAAATTCCGAATCATGTAGTAGGTAAAAGCCTAGAACCCATCATTAAGAATCAATCAGTTAAAGTGCGTAAAAATGCTTTAACCCGTTGGCGAAATGGTTATTCCATAAAGACCGACAGATACCGCCTGACTCAATGGGGTAAAAATGGCATTATAGGATACGAACTTTATGACCACCAAAGCGATAGAGAGGAATTGACCAATTTAGCATCCCACAGTGCCTATAAAGTGATATTTGACTCCTTGAAAACGGTACTTAAAGACCGAATAGCAAACGCTCAATTGAAACCTAATGGCTTGGGTAGACAATATGAAAATATCAATGAACTCCAAAAAGCACCTAACATAACTTATGGAGACCTTCATGATTCTCAAGGAAAACGGATTTATCTCAAACCAACTGATGAATAATCGGAAAAAATGACTGTTAAAGAAAATCCCCTTTATGTGTATAGAAAGATAAATAATCTTTTCAACCTAAGCTTGTATCTCTTTGTTTTTACATTGATTTCTTGCTCAGGAGGCATGTTAAATAAAACTTCTGAACCAACTGATAAAAATATTGGACCTAACTTCATTTTCATTCTTGCTGATGATCAAGGATGGAATGGCACCTCTGTTCAAATGATGAAAAATGAATCTGGATCTAAAAGTGATTACTTTGAAACACCTTTTTTAGAGATACTGGCTCAGAACGGTATGCGATTTTCAGATGCCTATGCGGGTGCTCCTGTATGTGCTCCATCGAGATACAGTATTCAGTTCGGTAAGACACCTGCAAGACTTTCACTCATTCGGGTTGGGATGAACACAGATCATATTGATCATAATGGACTCATAAGTATACCTAAGGCATTGAAAAAAATCAATTCCAATTATAGAACAGCACATTTTGGAAAATGGGGAATGGGAAGTGAGCCTCATGTACTGGGATACGATGTGAGCGATGGTCCTACCAAAAATAAAGACGGAAATTTTGTAAATAACAAAACCCAATGGATACATACGATAAAGGAAGACCCAAAGCATATTTTCTCATTAACGAAAAAGGCTACTGATTTCATAACTTCAAGCACCAAGCAACAAAAACCATTTTATCTACAAATTTCTCATTATGCCGTTCACGCGAATATTGAATCCAAAAAGAGCACCTACGAAAGGCTTAAAGATAAACCCCAAGGTACCTATCAAAAAGATTTAGGTTTCGCTGCGATGACTTCCGATCTTGACAATGGACTTGGTATGATTATGAAAAAAGTAAAAGAATTAGGGATAGAAAACAACACCTATATCATATACATGTCTGATAATGGTTCTGTACCCAATATTCCTGGAGCCAAAAAATATGAAAAGAGCTATAATTACCCCTTAAGTAGAGGTAAGTGGGATGCCTTAGAGGGTGGGATACGTGTTCCTCTTATAGTTTCTGGTCCAGGAATTAAACCTGATTCGTACTCTGCAACCCCGGTATCAGGAAGTGATATTCTACCTACCATTATTGATTTGGCAGGAGGAAAAGAAATGCAATTTAACAACACAGATGGAGGTAGTTTCGCACAGATTTTATTCAATGAAAATCTCAAAAATGTGAGAAGAAAGGTTGAAGGCATCTTCTTTCATGTTCCATATAGGAATGGTATTGCCATCAAACGCCCTCATTCCGCAGTCAGAAAGGGAGATTTTAAACTTCTTAAGTTTCAAGACGACAATTCGATTCAACTCTATAATTTAACTTCAGATTTGAAAGAGCAATTCGATTTAAAAAAAGAAAATCCACTGAAAGCGAAAGAACTTGAAAAAATATTAGATGATTATCTCATTGAAGTTCATGCGCCGAAATGGCAAGAAGGCATTACTTGGAAAAAAACACCTCTGAAAGAAATCAATTCAAATTATTGATAATGGATCTAAAACAATTTCGCCTATTATTCACCCTAATCTTACTCTTCGTTTACTCATGTAAGAATTCGGATTCAAATAAAAAGGCTAAGGAAAAGGGTGTGTATCAATGTGAAAAAAGCTGTTGTGAGTCTTCAAAGCTCGAACAAATAAATAAAAGCATGCAACAGAAAGATGATGATTTAGCTCCAATTAAAAATTCTTCAATATCCATAATAGCAGATTCTAGTTCTAAAATGGTATTGATCCCAGCTGGTGATTATATGATGGGCGCCGAAAACTCGAAAATGGCACTGGCTCGTGAATTTCCGCGTCATCGAGTTCAGATCAGTTCATTTTATATGGATATTCATGAAGTGACCAATGCTCAATTTGCAGCCTTCATTGACGCTACAGGTTATGAAACCGTTGCAGAACGTCCGATAAATTGGAATATTATAAAAGAACAGCTTCCTCCAAATACGCCAAAACCATCCTCAGATTTCCTGCAAGCAGGTTCCATGGTTTTTATTTCAAATAAAGAGATTTTTAACTTGGTTGACTATTCTCAGTGGTGGAGGTGGATTCAAGGAGCCAGCTGGAAAAACCCTTTTGGCCCCGAAAGCTCAATAAAAGGAAAAGAAAACGAACCGGTAGTTCATATAAGTTATGAAGACGCTAAAACTTATGCAGAATGGTGTGGAAAACGACTACCCACTGAGGCCGAATGGGAATGGGCCGCAAGAGGCGGCTTAAAAAACAAAATATATCCATGGGGAAATCAATCACTGGAAGCTGGACCACAAAAATGCAATTACTGGACAGGAATTTTCCCAGTTAAAAATACAGGAACGGATGGTTATGAAGGTATTGCACCAGTTATGACCTATGCAGCAAATGAATATGGCCTTTATGATATGGCAGGAAATGTTTGGGAAATTTGCTCCGACTGGTATGATGAAAACTACTATGAGAGATGCTTAAACGAACATATTGTAAAAGACCCTATTGGTCCATCTACTTGGCACTACCCTCGAGAACCCAATGATCCCAAACGCGTCATTCGAGGTGGATCCTTTCTATGTAATGATAGTTACTGTTCAAGCTATAGAGTATCTGCCAGAATGCCATATTCGCAGGATACTGGTATGAGTCATACAGGATTTCGATGTGTTAAAGATATATCCCGAACCGAATAAGAACTAAGGATGAAAATTGGATTAATTTGGTATCTTAGTGTATTTAAAACACTTATGCTTAGGTATTCACTTTGCTTCTTTTTTTCACTTCAATTGGGATTGTTTTTTGGACAAGACTCAAGTTGCCTCTCCTCCCCTTTTTCCAGTAATATAAATTCTCTCAAAAACCCTTCCAGTTCTATCAGTTTCACTGGTTTTTACAGATTTCTTGGTTTTGTAAGAAACCAGACCGAAACCTTTCCTAACAACAGTGGAAAAACAACGGCTATTGTTGTAGGAGATTATTACAGAGAACCCATGTTTTTATTGAAGCTAAATGGAAAAACAAGAGACAACATTAGTTTTGGTGCTGACCTCATGATG
>QOQC01000071.1 GCA_003331365.1 Flavobacteriales bacterium
ACAAGAACTATGTTGCTACAGGAGCAAATGGAGGTAAGCCGATGTATTCGTGGAAGATGGATGACATTTCAACGGTTACACAATCGGATGATCAGTTGAAGAGCGCATTGGATATGATTAATGTTGTACCAAATCCATACTATGCATTTTCTCAATATGAAAGAACGAGATTGGAAACAAAGGTGAAAATCACCAATCTACCAGAAAGATGTACAGTAAATATTTATACGGTAAATGGAAAGCTGGTGCGTTCTTTTGAAAAGGACAGCCCAGTAACTTCATTGGATTGGGATTTAACGAACCAGAAGGCGATTCCAATAGCTTCGGGTATTTATTTGATTCATGTTGAAGTCCCAGGAATAGGGGAGAGGGTGTTGAAGTTCTTCTGTGGAATGAGACAAGTTGACTTACAAGGAATATAGATATCGATTAAAAAATAAGAAATATACAATTATGAAAAATATATTAATTACTGCTTTTTTATCTCTGGCTATTATACCAATACTTTATGCTGGAAATGAGGATCGTGTGGGATCAGCAGGAGCTGCTCATTTGTTAGTTAATCCATGGGCGCGAAGTTCCGCTATTGGAGATGCTGGTTATGCTCAAATTAATGGATTGGAGGCAACATATACAAACATAGCAGGCCTGGCATATACAGATAAAACCCAAATCAAGTTTAATTATAGTAATTGGATGGGTTCTGCAGGGGTTTCTTTTAATTCAGCTGGAATTGCCCAACGAATTTCAGAGGAAGGAGTTATTGCTATCAGTGTTCAATCAATGAATTTTGGAGATATTCCAATTACAACGGTTGAAAACCCAGAAGGAAATATTGGATTTTTCTCACCACGGACGAATATTTTCAATGTAGGATATGCAAGAAAATTTTCATCAAGTATTTCGGGTGGAATTAATTTTAAGGTAATTTCTGAGAATATTTCAAATTTAAAGGCAAATGGAATAGCCATTGATGCAGGTATTCGTTATGTAACTGGGGAAGAAGACCAGCTTAAATTTGGGATTACTCTTAAAAATGTAGGTCCAGTTATGCGTTATAGCGGTGATGGTCTAGCTCAGCAGGTAGAATATACCTCTACTGGATTTATAGCATCTTTGGAGGAGCGTTCTGCTACCTTTGAAATGCCATCCTTACTTTGTATAGGTGGATCTTATGATTTTATTTTTAATGAAAACAATAAGTTGAATCTTGCGCTTGGATTTACGGCGAACTCATTCTCAAATGACCAATACCGAATTGGAATGGATTATGGGATGACGAATGAGAAAATGGCGTTTAATTTAAGAGCTGGATATGTATATGAGAAAAATTTGTTAAATGTTGAAAACAGGTCTAATGCTTTGATTGGTCCTTCAGCTGGATTTTCAATTGACGCTCTTGTAGGTAAAAACAAAACAGCGCTAGGTCTTGAGTATTGTGCTCGATTTGCTGGAGTTTTTGGTACTATTCATACAATTGGCGCTACGATTAGCTTAAAATAAGTTTCATTAATTTTTTATTGGGATAGAATTTTCTATCAGTTAAAAATAGTACTACGATATTATGTCGAAGATTAATTATTATACCCCTGAAGGCTTAAAGAGTCTTAAAGACGAATTACAAGAATTGATAACGGTTCAGCGCCCTGCTATATCCGCTCAAATAGGTGAAGCTATTGATAAAGGTGATTTATCGGAAAATGCCGAATACGATGCAGCCAAGGAGGCCCAGGGAATTCTTGAAATGAAGATTTCTAAGTTGGAAAATGTCATTGCAAATGCGAGGATTATGGATGATTCTAATATCGATTCTTCAAAAGTATTTATTCTTTCAAATGTGAAGATCAAGAATGTAAGTAACGGAATGGAAATAAAATATACTTTGGTTGCTGAGAACGAAGCAGACCTTAAAGCGAAAAAGATTTCTGTAGAATCTCCAATAGGAAAAGGCTTGTTGGGTAAATCAGTGGGTGACATTGCTGAGATTACAACTCCAGGCGGAACAATGAAGTTTGAGATCATAGAAATCACTCGTTAATGTCCTCTGTCTTTACAAAAATCATAAAAGGAGAAATTCCCTCATACAAAATAGCTGAGAATGAAAATTTCTTGGCATTTTTAGACATAAACCCGCTTAAAATAGGACATACCCTTATTGTACCAAAAATAGAGGAGGATTATTTGTTTGACTTAAGTGATGATACGCTTCAAGAAATGATGTTGTTTTCAAAAAGAGTGGCAAAGGCTATGAAAAAATGTATTCCTTGTAATCGAATTGGTGTAAGCGTTGTAGGTCTTGAAGTTCCTCATGCGCACATACATTTAATTCCTATTGATGGTATTAGCGATATGTCATTCGAGCGTCCCAAGCTCAATATACATAATGAAAAGATGAAGGAAATCCAGCGTCTGATAACTACCAATTTTATATAGTTATCGGAGTTCAGTATTTACAAAAAATGTAATTTCGCCCTCATAACCTTCCGCTTTTACTTCAAAGGATTTAGATTGATGACCAGAAAGGTTTTTAGTATCAAATAAAACACGAATCGAACTTTTCTGATTTGGCATCAACTCTGTGCTTGTTTCCTGTATTTTGAGATTGCTCTCGTTGTTAATTAGCTCCAGTTTTATTTTGGTATTTGAGATATTTCTCACCTCAAAGCTCGTACTCAAAATATCACCACTTTTACTTTCTTTAATATTTTGAACAAAATTATCAGCATCCAAAGGAAAAACCATTTTATTTCTCTTAATGGTCATGCTTTCGATTTCAATTTTCCTTTCGATACCCGCTGCCTTAGAAAAAACAGATTCATTTTGAATGACAATATCATCGCTGGTTGTCTGGTCTGCGGCATATTCACCAAAGGGTGCATATTCAAAATTTAATTTCCCTTTGTCTTCAGAATTTCCTTCAATGAAAGTATTAAAAATACCATTGTCCACTTCCTTGAAATAATTGACCAATGACGAAATTCTTCTTTTGGTTAAATTAACATTGTAAGCTGTATTCGCCACAGGACTTGCAAATCCTCTAATGAAAATAGAAACTTCAGATCCTGTTTTTAATTCGTCGAGAAGGATAATTTTAAAACTTTCCAGGTCGTTAGCACCCTTATCTACTTGATCAGAAAAGAAATCTACCAGCTCGTCAATGAGAGGTTTAGAAATGTCTTGTGCTAAACCTTTGGCAACTTCTGTTTTGTAATAAGGATACTTTTCTACATACATTTTGTACGTGTTCATATAGTTTTGTTTGGTAGAAGTTTTCATCGTAGATGCATCAGGCTCATCATTTCTAAAGTAAAGCGTAATTGGTAATATTTTAATGATTTTCTCTTCGATAATGATCGTGTCCTCTTCAATTTCTGTAATTACCTCGATAACAGGATAGTCTGCATAAATATCACTGCAGCAGGTAGGATTTTTCGCATAAAATCCACCAACACGATTTGAGGCCATGTATGTCGTATCATTATGTTTAAAGTAATACATGTCGTTTGCTGGACTATTAATGGGTTCTAAAGCGTTAATTGGACTTGAGAAAACGCCTTCAATATAATTGCTATAATGCACATCCTGTCCACCAAAACCGTTATGCCAAGTAGATGAAAAATAAAGCTTATTTTCCTTGGTGTCAAACCAAGGTGAAATTTCATTTTCAACGGAATTTACTGCAGATATATTAATGGGGTCTTTAAATTCTATTCCATTAATACTCTCTGCCATCCATATGTCGAGTCCTCCTGCACTTCCTCTTCTATTTGAGCAGAAGAAAAGAAACTCAATACCATCAATATTAGCTATCCTTGGCATTGTACTGTTTTTCCCTGGTTGATTTATGGTTGGCCCTAGGGTGTCTAGAATAGTGAATTTTCCATCAATATAACTTGTCACAACAATTTTGCAGGTATAGCTAAAGCCATTGTCATTACATGTGCTATAATAAAATTTAGAACCGTCCGTTGAAAACGAGCCATTACCGTAATTATTTTCTTCATTTAGAAGATCCTTATTGATTTCAAAGGCTTTGAATTCACCTAAGCTATCTCTCTCGGAAAAATAGATTTTATTCCGATATGAATTGCTGTAGACCTCCTCTTGTTGATTCAATGAATCTGCCTTTAAAGAGGAAAAAATAAGTTTATTGTCTTTAAAGTCGTGAGGAAATTCGGCATCATATGAATTCACAGTTAATGGAAGATGTACGAGTGAGTCGGGCATATCAATTTTATTTTCGATAGCCCACTTTGTGGATTCAACCATTCTTTTGGATTTTTTTAGAACCCATGAATTATTTTTTTCGGCTAATTTTTTAACACTAAGCTTAAATGTCTTTAATGCTTGGTCATAATTCCCATTTTGCTTTTGCATCATTCCTAGATTTAGCAAGCTGTTCTCATAGATTTTCGTTTGCTCACGGGCATATACCTTTGCGTAATATTTCTGAGCTTCAACATAGTTTTTGTAGGCTTTTTCCGTTTCAGCATACTTCCACATTAGCTCCAAAGAATTTGAATCTTTTTCAAGTGCTTTTCTATAATATTCTAGCGCATAGTAATAATCACCTTGCTCGTATTGCTCATCCGCGAATGAGATGATTTTCTTCAGCTTATTCTGCGAAAACCCGGCAAAACAAATAGTGCTAAATAGAAGAATTAAATGTAATCTGGGCATACTCTATGAATAATGCGTTTGGGTTTGAATTTTCGAATGACATAACGAAGGGCAAATTCAATTCCACCTCTCAGGTGACTGGCGGGTACAAGCTTAGAGAGATTGATATCATAACTAATACCAACAAATAAATCTTGATAATCGTATCCAAAGGTAATGTAGGCCGCATCTCTATTCCTATACCAAAGTCCTCCGTAAAGCGCTGAGTATATATCCTTTTTTCGATCTAAGTAATATTTTCCAGAACCGCCGAGAACTAATTCCCTGTAAACTCCCTGAGTTGAAAATTGTGCACTCGGAATTACATCCCATTTTTCATTCAACTGAAAGGTCCCTTTAACGAATGCATTATATCTTCGCTCCCTTGGAATTTCCTGGTTATAAAAACCTTGATCCGGTTGATTCAGATTGAATGCACCGACCCCTGCGAGGACTTTAAACCTGTTGTCTCTAAAATATTCATATACAATACCTGCACCGGTTGACATATTTGTTTTTCTTGAACTTTGGAAAGTTTCATTCGATGGTGCCCCTGGGTTGAAAACATATCCGTTGTATTGGCTATCAAAGTACAAGGCATCCCAATTGATTTGTCTGTGGTTCATTCCAAAATTAATTCCGGGGCGAATAACATGTGCAGAGTCTCCAGAAAGATTAATGGCATAAGATATATTCCCTTGAACCTCTACTGTTCGAAATTTACCATCTCCTGCCTGGTCATTAAAAATATTTACACCAATACCAAATTTTTTGAACTTACCATCTACCGAAATTGCGGTCGTACTAAATGGAACCGTGACACTTCTCCACTGATCCCTGTAATTTCCTATAAATCTATAATCTCCATCAAAATGGCCTGCATGACCAGGGTTTTGAAACAACTGATTATCATTGAATTGAGACCAATGAATATCCTGAGACATGACAGGTGCGGCCATGAATATCCATAAAAAAAGTAAAAGGTAAAGGAGTCTCATTTTTCTAATGAATTTCAGTCTAAGATACAACAAAAAACTTGAAAAATAAACTAAGGAGTGCTTAATGAAACAGGGATAATTTTACCATTTAAAAATTTACCTTGTTTACATACAAAATCAAAAATATAGGTGGCCATATCTTTTGGCGAAACCTCTGCAATAAATCCCGGGAAAGCTTCTTCAAGCATTTGGGTTTGCACTGCACCTAAACAAAGGCAGTTCATTTTTATGTTCGATTGTTTATACTCTTCTGCAAACACCTCCGTAAAAGAGCAAATAGCCGCTTTTGAACTAGAATAAGCTGTTAATCCTGGGAATTTTGCCGAACCTTGAAATCCGCCCATTGAGCTTATATTGACTATGTGTGAGAAATTATTATTCAGGTGAGGTAAACTAAGTTGGGTTATTTCCATTATACCAATAATATTGACTTGATAAGATTTAATCAAATCATTTTTGTCCATTTCATGAAATGATTTATTCACCAAATAACCTGCATTATTTACAAGAAAGTCAATTGGTCCAGCTAGTTTGAGACATGAAGAAAATTTTTCCGTGTTTATATTTTCAAGATCCAAGTAATGACAGCTCACATTTTTCAGTCCTTGAAAAGATTTTTCCATCAAATCTGTTTTTCTTGCGAATGCAATCACCTTAAATTGTTCATTTTTAGCTGCTTCAAGAACTAATGCTTTGCCTATTCCTGTGCTTGCTCCAATGACGGCAATGGTTTTATTCATCATAAGAGATTTTTAAGATTTCACTTGTTGGATGTGCCTGACATGTAAGTATATAGCCTTCCTTTACTTCCTCATCTGTCAAAGAATAATTTAAATCCATGTTGGCTGATCCCTCTAAAATTTTGGCTTTACATGAAGAGCAAACTCCACCGCGACACGAGTAAGGGGCATCTAGACCCTCCCCTTCCACAGCATCTAGTATACTTGGACCATTACCAGATAATTCAAAATGAGCATCTTCATCATCAATTAGTACACTTACTTTTGATGTTCCATTGAATTCTTGACTTTTGTCTTCCTCACCTGAAATAGTAGGGGTGGTGAATAATTCGAATAAAATTTTATCATCAGATAATCCAAAAAAGTTCAATGTTTCCTTACAATTGTGAATCATTTCTTCAGGTCCACAGATTAAGAAATAATCACTTTTGAGAATTTCAATGTTCTTTTTAATTAATTGCGTCAAATTGTCTTTATCAATTCTACCTTCATATGCCCCATCCACTTTTTCCCTGCTATACATATATTCAATAGATGCAATGGGCAAATCATTGATCTCATCAAGAAAAATGGTTTCACTCTTTGTCTTATTACCATAAATAAGTTTCGAATCACGATCTTTTGAATGTGCCTTCAAAATAGACATGATGGGCGTTATTCCACTTCCCGCAGCAATTGTAACAAAACTTTTAGCATTTTTAGGGAGAGTGAAGCTTCCCGTAGGTGAGGATACTAAAATGGGCTCATCTAATTTTGATAGGTCATTAAACCAATTCGATACAATTCCGTTTTCTACTCTTTTTACAGCAATACGCAAATTTTCATCAGGGTGACTACAAATGGAGTACGACCTTCGATGTTCCTCATCATTTACGTTAATGATGACATTTACATATTGACCTGGCTCAAATTGAAATTTTGTTTTTAAGGAAGTCGGTATATCGAGTTCAACCGAAACTGCTTTAGAGTTGAGTTTTTCAATATTTGAAATTTGAATGGGATAATACCCTTTGTTTTTGCTTTTTTCTTTTTTACCGAAAAGATTGAATATTGCCATAATTTAATCGTCAAATGAAATAAAAACATTTTTTGTTGTTGGATGGGATTGACAGGTCAAAACATATCCTTCCTCTATTTCCTCAGGTTCCAATCCGTAGTTCACATCCATACTCACAGACCCTTCCATTATTTTTGCTTTACAAGTGCAGCATACACCTCCCTTACAAGCAAAAGGTAGATCAACACCAGTCTTTTGAGCGGCGTCAAGTATATTGTCACCATTGGAATTTAGTGGAAATTCGTATTCATCACCATCCATTTTTAATGTGATTAAGCTGTCAAAAGAAGGACCATCTTTTTTGTCTTTTTTGCTTTCTTTTTTTACTGATGTCCCGAACAATTCAAGATGAATAGATTCTTTGGGAACCTCGTTTTCCAACATCACATCTCTAATATCCAAGGTCATTTGTTCCGGACCACATATATAGACCCCATCAATATCAGTATTGGTTAAAAACGCCTTGTATAGATGTTCGCATTTATTTTTGTCAATTCTCCCTTTTTGTAAAGGGTTTCCTAGATTTTCTTTTGAGAATATATGAATTACACTCAGTCGATCGATAAATCGATTTTTTAATGATTCAATTTCTTCTCGAAAGATGATTGAGTGAAAACCCTTGTTGCCATAAAACAAAACGACTCGACTTTTGGGTTCATGAAGTAACATGCTTTTCAATATCGAAAGAATTGGCGTAATACCACTCCCTGCCGCGAAAAGAACATAATTTTTTTCAGCTTGAGGCTCAGGGATGTGTTTGAAATTACCTGAAGGAGGCATACATTCCAAGGCATCTCCATTCTTAATTGATTCGTTGGCATACGTAGAAAAAAGACCACCTTCTACACGCTTGATTGCCACTTTGTGAATTCCAGAGGAAGGTTCTGAACACAAGGAGTATGAACGCCTAACTTCCTCACCATTAATTGTTGTTTTTAATGTTAGGTACTGCCCAGATATAAATCGAAATTTAGCTTTGATTTCTTCTGGAATATCAAAAGATAAGGAAACACAATCATCAGTTTCCTTAACGGCCTTATTCACTGTTAACTTGTAAAAATCTGAACTCATTAAAATCCTTTCGTAATAGAAGCTAAAATTAATCAATCTTATTCTGAAAGCAAGTTAAGGAAAACATTGTTCATTTACTTTTGTTTTAGTTGGTGTAGTTTATGGTTATATTTGTATAGATAACGCTTTATCGATGAAGAACATAGATATTAAAGTTTTAGAGGAAAAATTCCAGAAAAAAATTGATCAAGATATTAAAATTGAGCCCAATGATTGGATGCCTGATGATTACAGAATTACTTTGATTAGACAAATCTCACAACACGCACATTCGGAAGTTGTTGGAATGCTGCCTGAGGGAAATTGGATTACGAGAGCACCTAACCTGCGCAGAAAAGCAGTCCTTCTTGCAAAAGTTCAAGATGAGGCGGGTCACGGTTTATATTTGTATTGTGCTGCGGAAACACTGGGAGCTGATCGAGAGGAGACAATAGACGATTTGCATTCAGGTAAGGCAAAATATTCTTCAATTTTTAATTATCCGACTCTCACTTGGGCGGATATGGGTGCTATTGGGTGGTTAGTTGATGGTGCGGCGATTATGAACCAAGTTCCTCTTTGCAGATGCTCTTATGGTCCTTATGCTCGCGCAATGGTACGTGTATGTAAGGAAGAATCCTTTCATCAGCGCCAAGGGTTTGAAATCATGACAAAACTTTCAAATGGTTCTCAAGAACAAAAAGATATGGCACAAGATGCACTCAATCGTTTTTGGTGGCCCGCTCTAATGATGTTTGGCCCAAACGATGCGGAGTCAAAGCATACGGCTCAATCCATGAATTGGAAAATTAAACGCCACACGAACGATGAATTGAGACAGCAGTTTGTTGATGTCACTGTTCCTCAGGCTGAAATTTTAGGATTAACTATACCCGATAAAGATTTGAAATGGAATGAGAAGAAGAAAGGATATGACTTTGGTAAAATCAATTGGGATGAGTTTTGGCAAGTTGTAGGGGGTAACGGTCCGTGCAACAAAGAACGGGTGGATGCCAGAAGAAAAGCCAAAGAAGATGGAAAATGGGTGATAGAGGCCGCAATGGCGTTTGCGAACAAAAGAAGTGCGAAAAAATCAGCGTAAAATGACAAAAAATAATCAAGATTGGCCTCTTTGGGAGGTCTTTATACGTAGTAAACAAGGCTTGAATCACAAACATGTTGGTAGCTTGAGAGCAGCTGACTCATCGATGGCAATTGAAAATGCAAGAGATGTTTACACAAGACGAATGGAAGGAATTTCAATATGGGTAATACCATCCAATTTAATAACGGCATCGGATCCTGCTGAGGAGGAATCAATGTTTGAACCAGCAACATCCAAGGTATATAGACATCCAACCTTTTATGATGTTCCAGATGGTATTTCACACATGTAGTTATGAATTTAGAACAGGCATTATATAAATATGTCCTAAGATTAGGAGATGACAGTTTAATTCTTGGACAAAGACTTGCAGAGCTTTGTGGTCATGGTCCAATTCTCGAGGAGGATATTGCACTCACCAATATTTCGTTGGACCTCATAGGTCAAGCAACATTGTTTTTGGAATATGCAGGAGCTCTTGGAGGAGAAAACAAGACAAATGATGATCTGGCTTTTTTAAGGCTTGAAAAAGAGTATGTGAATGTATTGTTAGTTGAACAACCTAATGGTCATTTTGGTGATACCATTATGCGCCAGTTTCTATTTGATGCGTTTAGAAAACCACTTTTAGAAAAATTACAGAACTCAAGTGATGAAAAGCTAGCTTCAATTGCGGAAAAAGCCCTCAAAGAGACTAAATATCACCTTAAGCATTCATCAGAATGGGTGATTCGCCTGGGTGATGGTACTGAGGAATCTCACGCCAAAATACAAGAGTCATTGAATACATTGTATAGATATACCCATGAACTATTTTACACAGATGAGGTTGATTTAATGTTGAATAAAAACAATATCATTCCTAATTTGGAAAGTATTAAATCTCAATGGGAAAATACAATAAAGGAAGTTCTGGAAATGGCTAATTTATCCTTGCCAGATAATAATTGGAAGTTTGAAGGAGGCCGTCAAGGAAGGCACTCTGAACATATGGGGTATTTATTGGCTGATTTGCAGTATATGCAACGAACCTATCCCAATATGGAATGGTAAAATCAGTGAATCATATTTGGGATTTATTAAATGATGTTTTTGATCCTGAGGTCCCCGTACTTTCAGTTGTTGATTTAGGTATTGTGAGGTCAGTTGAAGATGTCGAAAATGTGATTCATGTTACCATTACTCCTACCTACATAGGTTGTCCAGCAATGCAAACAATCGAAAAAGATATAACGAATAAACTGGAAGATCAAGGAATTGAAAATTATCAAATAAACACGGTCTTATCACCGGCCTGGACCACAGATTGGATGTCTCAGGAGGGCAAAAAAAAACTAAAAGATTATGGTATTGC
>QOQC01000072.1 GCA_003331365.1 Flavobacteriales bacterium
GGTAAACAATAGCTCATAATCCTCTCCTCCATTCAGGGCACAAACAAAAGGATCAATACCCAACTCTTCTGCAGTAAGAGCACTTTTTTCCGAAATTGGTAATTTATCCGAATAGACAGAAAAACTGCAATCACTTGACTTGGAAAGGTGCATCACCTCTGATGCCAACCCGTCAGATACATCAATCATGGAGGTTGGAACGAAAGACATTTCCTGAAACATAGAAATGACATCCAATCTAGCAGTTGGTTGTATTTGTTTTTTTATCAGCTCATCATACCCATCCAGTTTAGGCTGAATATTTGGATTAGAATTGAAAACTCCTTTCTCTCGCTCCAAAATCTGTAGTCCCAAATAAGAAGAACCCACATCGCCTGACATAATTAGCAAGTCATTTTCCTTAGCACCAGACCTGTATGTAATTTTATTTTTGGAAGCAGTACCTAAAACAGAAATAGAAATAATTAGCCCCGAATAAGAAGACGTGGTGTCACCACCTACTAGGTCAACTGAATAATATTCGCATGCTGCATGTATTCCTGCGTACAATTCTTTTAGTGCCTCAACAGGAAACTTACTTGAAACTCCCAGAGAAACCGTAATCTGTTCCGGCATTCCATTCATCGAATAGACATCTGATACATTCACCGAAACCGCCTTAAAACCTAGGGACTTCAATGGCATATACGATAAATTAAAATGTACTCCCTCGACCAACATGTCCGCGGACATCAACTTATGTTCTCCTTCTTTTCCGGTAATTACAGCACAATCATCTCCAACACCTTTGATGCTGGAATCATTTCGTAATTCAAAATCAGAAGTTAATTCATCAATGAGTCCAAACTCTCCAATGGCCTCTATTTCAATATTTTTCTTTTCGTTGCTCATAATTTAAAGCTTAAAAAAAAGAGTGAATGCACCTGCATCCACTCTAAAGTTAAGAGTTGACCCACTAGGGCTCGAACCTAGACTCTTCTGGACCAAAACCAGACGTGTTGCCAGTTACACCATGGGTCAAAAAATTGATTAAAGCATCTAATCAAGCCTGCAAATTTAAGAACTTAATTTCATTAATCAATCCTGCGGTAAAAAAATTATTACTTCTAGTTTGATATTTTGACGACTGTAAATCTTTTAACTCAACGCTAATATTCGTAAATTTGCAAACTATTTAAAGAATCATAGAGAAAATGAATTACAATTATATCAATAAAATAAATGGCTGGGTTGTCTTTACTATTGCTACCATTGCATATATGCTTACCATAGAGGACACGGCCAGCTTGTGGGATTGCGGTGAATATATAACTGCGGCATACAAGCTTGAAGTTGGACACCCTCCTGGTGCCCCTCTTTTTATGATTCTAGGTCGTGTATTTTCCTTTTTTGCCGCTCCAGAAAATGTGGCATTTTATATCAATTCTCTTTCAGCGCTGTCGAGCTCTTTTACCATATTATTTATGTTTTGGTCAATAACGATGTTGTTGAAAAAACTCATTTTACAAGGGAAAAATGAACTCGAAAACCACGATAAAATTGGAATTTTTGTTGCCGCTACAATCGGCTCACTTTCATATACATTCACGGATTCATTTTGGTTCTCAGCTGTAGAGGGTGAGGTTTATGCTATGGCCTCATTATTTACCGCTGTTATCTTTTGGGCGATTCTCAAATGGGATGAGGAGATGGGGGAAATGCAAGCAAATAGGCTGTCTTCAGATGTTGCTCCAAACAGATGGTTGTTGTTAATTCTCTTTTTACTCGGCTTAGCAATTGGTGTTCACCTTTTAGGTATTCTTGTTATACCAGCTATTGGATATGTGATTTATTTCAGAGTTAAAGAAACGACCACTAGCGGTTTTTTTATTGCAGGAATTCTTTCAATTGTCATTTTAGGTTTTATACAGGAAGGTATTATTCCAGGCACCATTTCTATGGCGTCCAGTTTTGAAGTCGTTTTTGTGAATAATCTAGGAATGCCCTTCTATTCTGGCTCCCTTTTCTTTTTTGCATTGCTAATTTCTGCTTGTATTTATGGCGTTTATTACTCAAGAAAAATTGAGCAAACCTTACTCTCAAATTCCTTAATGGGCTTGGTGTTTTTATTAATTGGTTATGGTTCTTTTGCAGTAATTGTTATTCGATCTAATGCAAATACACCCCTTGATGAAAACGATCCTGAAAACCTTGTTACCCTGCATTCTTATCTAAAAAGGGAACAATACGGCAGTGCTCCTATAATGCGTGGACCGGACTGGAACTCCAAAGAAAATCCAAGAGATGAATATGATGATCTTTCAGCTTATTATTTGAGAAGATGGGTGGTGGTAGACAATGATGCAAATAAGGATTTAAAGGGTTTTGTAAACGAAAAAGATGCTAAAAAATGGGCCCTAGCGGAGTACAATAATTCTTTACCTGAGAACATTGAGGTTAAAGAGAAGTACTATGAAACCAATTCTAGTATTAGAAAAAATGCAACGCCTACTTATGAACAGAGTCATCTTTTTCCGCGAATGTATGCCAGCACCAATCGACATATTGTTGGATATAAATTCTGGTCAGGTTATGACGCAGAGGATGGAACAGAAACAGAACTCGGCAAAGATGAAAAAAGACTGCCTTCCATGTCAGAAAACATCAGATATTTTATCGACTATCAGTTAAATTGGATGTATTTCAGGTATTTTATGTGGAATTTTGCAGGAAGACAAAATGACATTCAAGGACACGGAGACAATATGAGGGGAAACTGGATTTCTGGTTTTAATTTCATTGATGAAAGTAGACTTGGAAGTCAGCAGTTTGCACCGCACTACACAAGTGAGAACAAATCAAACAATAAGTTCTATTTTATTCCATTGATTTTTGCACTGATCGGATTAATCTATCATTACTTGAAGGCTCCGAAAGACGCCTTTGTCTTGACACTTGCGTTCCTTTTTACCGGTATTGCCATTGTTGTTTACTTGAACCAAAAGCCCTTTGAACCACGTGAAAGAGATTATGCTTATGCAGGCTCATTTTATTTCTTTGCCATGTGGATTAGTTTTGGAGTATATGCCATTATCGATTTTCTTAAGTCTATGGCAAAAATCCAAAACGCAAATCTTCGAGTGGGCCTCGCCGGAACATTAGGCCTTGCTGTACCATTAATATTAGCTGTAGAAGGCTGGGATGATCACAATAGATCAGGAAAAACAACCGCCCGAGATTTGGCTCGTAATTATTTGGCGTCTTGTGAAAAAAATGGAATTATATTTACCAACGGAGATAATGATACGTTTCCACTTTGGTATATTCAAGAGGTGGAAGGATATAGAACGGATGTTAGGGTGTGCAACCTATCCTTAATGGGAACAGATTGGTACACCAATCAAATGAAAATGAAGGCCTATGAATCGGCACCCCTTCCTATTAAGTTTACTGAGGATCAAATATTAATGTATGGTGGAAATACAGATCAAATGTATTTCTTGGATTTGAGCAGTATTATATTGGGCTCTGTCATAAAATCCGAAAGGATTAAAGAAATCATTAAGCTGAGGCTAGAAAATCCTCAAAACTTGGCTCAAGCTCAGGGGAATTTTACACAATTCCAACAAGCCCTCCAGAGTATCATGTTTCAGGTTAAAAGCGTTTCTCCAAAATCAAAAAGCGAAGTAGATAAGATAAACAGCAAAATCAATAAGTACCTAATTGATAGTCAAAATAAGGACTTCAGTGAAAGCCTTTTTGCTCAATTTATGACTATAAAATATGTTTATCCTTTACTTGAAGGTGAACTAGAATTATTAAAATCCAAAATTAATAGAGGAGAAAATTCAGATCAAAATGAGAAAAAATACAATCAGATTGTTGGTTTAATTAAGCAGATGACAGACATCTACGATAGTTATGAGAAAACTTGGAACGCTGTAGACCTTAAAAAAGCAATGCGATTTATGTATGATGAAAAAGGTTTAATTCAAATGAAAAATGGCGGAGAGGTAAATATCTTTCCCTCGAGTGTCTTCACCCTTGATGTGAATAAAGAAAATGCCATAAAGGCGGGTATAATAAATTCCAGTGATTCCTGTCGTTCAAGTATTACATTAAACTATGAAGGAGAAACAATGATAACCAGAGAGGAGATTATGATGCTTGATATTATGTCAAACTTTGACTGGAAAAGAGGTATTTATTTTTCAAGCAATAGAGGCTCCAAGCTTGCAACGAGATTACTGTCTCAAGGGTGTTTGAAGCAGATAGGTGTGGCCTATGAACTTAATCCTTCGGTCTCAAGAAATCAAAACTTCAGAAATCAAAAACAGCGGTTTTTCAATGTCGAAAAGATGTATGAAAAACTCATGAAAACATATGAATATGGTCAAATGTCTGATGCAAATGTGCTAACCGATTATTATGCCCGAAGACACACCTCGCACTATCGTCAAGATTTTGTTCTTCTTGCCGAACAGCTCTATTATCAAGGGGATACAACAAGAGCTTTGAAGGCTCTTGACAAATCCTTAGCCATAATGCCTCCTGAAACTGTCTTGGACTTTGGGGAAATAACAGGGTTTGACCCAATCACATCTCTTGATATAAATCAAGCCCAAAATGACAAATACAAGGCAAGAACTAGTGGAAACCTACACGAGCACGTTCAATTATATTACATGCTTGGGGCATCTGACAAAGCTGAAAAGCTCGGGAAGAAACTACTCAAAAACTACGAAAGCGTTTTCAAGTATTTTGAAAACAGTGACGCTATTTTTTCGGTAATTCCGGGAGTAATTAGTAGTAACTACGACGATTTATTTGCCGCAACAGATGCTTGCTTTAAGATGTATATGGTGGCTTCTAATCCGGCCTATAATCCAGAAGGCAAAAACCTGAAAGAAATTTCAGAAATGATTGATTATGTCTACAATATTGTTTTAGAAAAAATAGATAATGAGCTTGACGAAATGGAACTTGAAGACTCTTATTCTGAAATGCGCGAGGTACTCGAGGGGCAGATGAACAATATGGAATTAGAATACGATTACACAGTGAAGCCAAAATAAAAGTAATGCCCCTATTTCGTGTGCCCTATATCGTTCAATCTATTTATAGGAATCGACAATGGAGAGGAAATAAGAAAGGTTGCGTCTATTTAACCTTCGATGACGGACCAGAGGAAAAAACCACATTGTGGTTACTTGAGCTTTTAAAAAAAGAAGATATTAAAGCCACTTTTTTTTGTTTGGGTAAACAAATTGAAAGTTGCCCAGAGCTCTTTCAAGAAATATTAAACAATGGACATACTGTTGGAAATCACACCTACAATCATGAAAAAGGGAGTCATACAAGCTGTAAGAAATACTTAAATTCCATTAAAAAAACAGATGTCTTAATGAATTCTACACTATTCAGACCTCCATACGGAAGACTCACGAGAGAGCAAGGGCGAAAAGTAAATATGATGGGGAAAAAAATAATAATGTGGACGTGGAATGCTCATGATTATGACCAAAATATGAATGAAGAAACCATCATAAAAAAAGCAGCTTCAATCAAAGATGGAGATATTTTACTTTTTCATACTAATCTGAAGTCTTCAAAACTCATGATGGCCTGTTTACCAAAAGTTATTAGTATCGTTAAAGAGAAAAAATTAATATTTAAAACAGTAGCGTAATGTCTAAAAGGTCAAACATCATCATCTATTTGCTAGGTATATATGTAGTGCTGCAGTTCCTTTGGTGGGGGTATCAGATTATTGACCTGGGTTCACTTGTCGATTCATCGTATAAAGGTAGCTCAAGAAGAGTTTTTATGATACTTGGCGAAGGAGCGGTTTTCATCATGATATTGTTGGCCGGATTCTGGCAAATTCAAAAATCAATTAGAAAAGAAATTGAACTCTCTGAAAGTCAAAATAACTTTATGCTTTCTGTAACTCATGAATTAAAAACACCTTTAACTTCCATACAATTGGCGCTTCAAACCTTATCCTCTAGAAAACTTAGCTCAGACCAAACGCAATCATTAGTTGATAAAGCGATATCAGAAAATGATCGATTAAAAATTTTGATTGATAATATTATTCATGCCTCTAGTATCGAAAACAAAGGCCTAACATTAGATAAAAGTGAACTTGATCTAAAAGTGATTTTATCGCAAATTGTGAAAAAATCAAATCAGCGACTTGAGAAAAGCCTTGTCAATATAGATTGTGAGGGATCCGTTAAGCTCATTGCTGATAAATTCATGATTGAAACGAGCATTATTAACATCATTGAAAATGCCATTAAATATGGAGGCGAGCATCAAATAGATGTAGTCGTAAGAATGAAGAGTAATCGATGTTTAATTTCTATTTCTGATCAGGGACCAGGCATTCATGAAAATGAGCAATCGCATATTTTTGATAAATTTTACAGGATTGGAAATGAAGAGACAAGAATGAAAAAAGGAAGCGGTCTTGGCCTTTATATAGCCAAACAGTTCATCGAATTACATAATGGGAATATTCAATACCAAAAGAATAAACCATCCGGATCAATATTTACGATAAGCATACCCAATGGAAAATAAAGTAGGACTGATTATACTTGATGGATGGGGAATAGGAAATCAAGATCACACGGATGCCATTCACGAGGCAGATACACCCTTTTTTGACTCTTTATTAAATAACTACCCAAATTCCACGCTAAGAACATACGGAGAACATGTAGGATTACCTGAGGGTCAGATGGGTAATTCCGAGGTGGGCCATCTAAATATTGGTGCTGGAAGAATTGTTTATCAGGAGCTATCACGAATTAACAATTCCATAAAACAAAATGAATTTGATAAGATTCCCCTCCTAATCGATGCATTTGAACAAGCAAAGAAAAATGGTAAAAAAGTACATTTTATAGGCTTGGTTTCGGATGGCGGAGTTCACAGCAGTCAAGAGCATCTTTATGCGCTTTGTGAGCTTTCCTCTCGATTAAATATGAAAGATGTTTATATCCATGCCTTTACGGATGGTAGAGATTGTGATCCAAAAAGCGGGCTTGGTTTTTTGCAAATCCTAGAAGAAGTTTCGGAAAACAACCACGTCAAGATAAGCACTGTAATTGGTCGTTATTTTGCTATGGATAGGGATCAACGATGGGAAAGAATAAAAAAAGCTTATGATTTAATGGTCCATGGAATCGGGCAGGCTTTTAGCTCGGCAAGGGAAGCTCTTTCCTCATCATACCAAAATGGAATTACTGATGAATTCCTTGAGGCCAGTTTAATTGATAAAAATGGTTTGATAGCAGAGGGGGATACTGTGATTTGTTTCAATTTTCGCTCGGACAGACCTCGGGAAATAACAAGCGCCTTAACTCAGAAAGATTTTCCTGAATATGCAATGAAAAAGCTAAAGCTAAATTTCTATTGTATGACCAGATATGATGAATCATTTAAAGGTCTTAAAGTTCTGTTCGATAAGGAAAATATAACCAATACCATTGGTCAAGTCATCTCAAATTCAGGTAAGTCCCAGTTGAGGATTGCAGAAACTGAGAAATATCCCCACGTCACGTTTTTTTTTAATGGAGGCAGAGAAAAACCATTTTCTAATGAAAAAAGAATTCTCGTCAATTCTCCAAAAGTGGCCACCTATGACTTGCAACCGGAAATGAGTGCACCGAAAATAACTGAACATGTTGTGGTAGAATTAACCACTAATCAACCTGATTTTCTTTGTCTAAATTTTGCCAATCCTGATATGGTTGGGCATACTGGTGTTTATAAAGCAATCGTTAAAGCGGTTGAAACAGTTGATTCCTGTCTTGAAAAAATAGTCAATACAGGTCTTGAAAATGGATATACATTTATTGTTATTGCCGATCATGGAAATGCCGATCTTGCTGTAAATCAAGACGGGTCACCTAATACAGCGCACAGTCTAAATCCCGTACCCTGTATAGCTGTTTCATCGCCCCCGTTTAAAGAATTGAACAATGGTATTTTAGGGGATATTGCTCCAACCATTTTGAATTTATTTGATATCGAGACCCCTGAAGAAATGACCGGGAATTCACTTCTAAAAATTTGATTTTCAGAAGTATAATAAACTTATTCTAATGAATTATGATTAAGTTTAGGGAACTAAACTTGTATTATGAAAAAATTATTTGTGCTTATGTTGGCAGGTCTCTTTCTTCATTCCTGTAACAGTTACCTAGGTAAAAAACTTACGAAAAAATCAGCTGAAGATGTTAAAACAGAGGATATGAAAAGTGCTTGTGATTGCGCAGAAGGAATAAATATCTTACTTGAAGACGCCCTTGATTATGTAGGGAACAAATCTGAAGACGAATTAGATGAAGATGAGGCGATGATTGAGAAAATGGATCATATTAAAGAAATTGGGAACTTTTGTTCGCGAGAATTCGGTTTTCATGAGAGACGATTAGACGAAATTGAAGATTGTAGAGCTGTTGAAGAGCTTAAAAAAACGGTAGATAAATTCGAAGAAAAATTTTGAGAATTTAAATGGTCCCTCAAGGTAACCTCAATTAATTTTCAATATTTCAAATAACGCTTAAATTACCCTTGGTTTTAATGGTTTTTATTTCATAAATTTGCCCGATCAAAAAAATGAAATTATGAAAAAGTTATTTGCAGTATTATTTACAGGTGTGTTATTGACCTCATGCGGAGGTTCTTCTTACACAACTGATAAAGAAGAAGCCCTTGAAATGAAAAAAAATCAAACTGAGGACATGAAGTCTTATTATGAAAGCGCACTAGAAATTGAGACAGACTTCTACGCCTCTCAAAAAGAAATCTTAGCGGATTATGGGGGTAAAGAATCATCTTTAATGAAAAAAGCTAAAACCAAAGATGAAAAAGCTTTAGATGCACTTGCTGATTTAAGAAACCTGGAATTAGGTAGAAGACGTGACATGAATGCCCTCGAGAGAAAATATGAGGACAGTCATAGAGCATTAAATCAATCAATTAGAGACATTAATCAACTTAATGATTCTAAAGATTTAAAGGACTGGAATAAAGCAATTAAGGCTGAAGAGGAAATCCAATCAGATTTAGCTGATAAGCACTACAAGGCTGTTGATAAGCTGAGAAAAGATTAATTTTCCATTGAAATTATCTAAAAGCCACTTTCGAGTGGCTTTTTTTTTGATTGATTATTTTATTAAAGTCAACTGCCCCTTAATCAAGTGTAATTGAAAATTGTTTGAAATGGTGGGTAAGGTGCTTACTTAAAATACGGTCCCATTGTTTTTTATTCAATGGGCCATAATTGGGGTGATTGGTTATCAATTTCGGGTTCATTGAAAACACCCCTTCATAATTTTCCCAAACATTTTTCAGCTCGTGGATGGCATCGTTTATAGTAGAATTTCTTATGACTCTGTTTTCAGGAGCAAAACTGGCTTTAAAATTCTTGGGGAATTCATCATCTGAATTTAAAATTTCAATCATCTTATTCCAGTATTTTTCTGGAACCTCAATTTTTTCCATCGGATTTCCAGAGGCCATCTTCAATGAATCACTTAGGTGCTCAATCATGCCAATTAAACTCATATTTCCCCACAAAGGAGTCTCATTTTCTTTTACTTGTTTTAAATAATTAACAACAAGGTCCAAGTCCGGCTTAATGAATTTCATATTCACAAATTAATTTATGATTACACCTTTTTGTCCTAAAATTTCTATCATTTGCATATTCTTCTCAGAGATTGACTCTGCAGGAAATACAAAACGTTTATCATACATTACCTCATTCACCCAAAAGCTCACCCAGTATTCATTTGAGAGACCAAAAACATCCGGCATAATAGGCTCAATTCGCGCCGCCTCATTTGGCAATAAAACCTCAATTGAATGTCTTAAGGTTGAGGTTTTAATTCTATCTCCGGTTTTCGTATTCTGTCCATATCCCGTACTTGATATAATGATTCCCTCCATTATATCCTCTCTAAGATTTAGCAAATAAGCATAATAAGACTTTTCGTTCTCTACCATCATTTCAACAATGGCAACTGAAACCTTTTCAACCTTTGGCCCCTTTAATTCATCCTTCATTAGTTTCTAATTTGAGATATAATTTTATCCGACATCTCTATATATCGATACAAATCGATTGTGTGTCCTATTTTTTCATTATTCAACTCGCGAAACTTGCCATCATTTAATTTGTTTTCAGGAATTTTATAATGTGAGTCACGCTTGGTCCCTAAGCGCACAATAACCCTGTTTTTATGAGGAATAGCAATCATATATTGCCCCATTAATCCCCTACAATAATACACGGGATTACCCCTATTTTTATAGACCCAAGTATGCCATCCGTATCTCATATTTGGCACTTTTTCTTTAGTGGTCATATAGGGGGTTTCAAGCATTTTTTTCATGTACCATTCAGGAACAATCTGAGCACCATTATAAAAACCTTTATTCAATATTAGTTGACCTAAGAGCGCATAATCTCTAGCCGTTGCATACATACAACAAAAAGCTTTTTCATCTCCCCCCTCCTTATCGAGACTCCAAAAAGCATCATTTCGAGCACCTAAAGGAATCCATATTTTATCGGCAGCGTACTCATTAATTGATTTTCCCGTTGCTTTTTCGATTATAAATCCCAAAATCTGGGTATTCCCACTTTGATAATTAAACTTAATACCGGGTTTTTCAATTACCCTTAACCTAGTTACCAGTCCATATAAATCGGTACCATAATAACCCTCTGCTGCTTCAGATAATGGATTTTTT
>QOQC01000073.1 GCA_003331365.1 Flavobacteriales bacterium
TATTGTTAATACTACCAATTCCTCCGATGAGTTAAATTGTATTCATCCTACCATTCAGCTGAATGCTGAAGGAGGCGTATCATACCTATGGGATAATTCTCTCGGAACGTCTAATTCCATAATGATAGATACTGCTGGCATTTATGAGGTAACGGGTGTTGGACTAAATGGATGTGAAAATATGGCATCTTTGGTAATAACTGAAGATTTTATCACTCCGAACATAGACATTGTAAATTTGACAGGAACCGATACAATGGACTGTAACCTTTCATCTATAGAACTGGAAGCAATTGGAGGGCAGTCTTATGAATGGATGAACGGGCTCGTTTTGGGTGAAAATTATACAGTAATTGACGAAGGAATGTATTATGTTCAAGGTTTAGGATTAAATGGTTGTCCGGGGCTAGATTCAATATTCATCATGGACCTACCGAATCCAATTCTCACAGTGAATTCAGAGGTAATCTGTTCTGGAGATTCGATTACACTGATGGCGGAAACAGATCAGCCTGGAGGTACTTATTTGTGGTCACAGGGACTAGGAACGGATTCTATGGTTATTGTTTCTCCGAATTCAAATAACTTTTACTCGGTAGACTATGAACTCAATGGTTGTGTAAGTAATACAGCGGTTTCAACAGTTTCAGTATTACCAACTCCTGTTGCATCAATAAGTGGAGATGATTTAATTTGTTCTACACAACCAGCAGTTTTAAATGGATCTTCATCACTTCCAGGCGGTACTTTTGAATGGCTTCCAAATAATGAAACACTGTCAAGTATTACCGTCTATCCTCTTGTTGATACCGACTTTGGACTAATTTATACTCTAGATGGTTGCCCATCAGATACGGTTTACTTTAATGTAGAAGTTATACCTACTCCGTTGTTAGTTGTTCCTGATGTTGCTATTTGTGAAGGAGATGTGGGAACACTAACAGCTTACCCTTCAGAGAATGGAGGAACCTTTAATTGGTTCCCTGGTGGATTTACAACATCTAGTATAACCATTTCCTCAGACACAAATGTCACCTATAATGTAAGCTACACCTTAAATGGTTGTACTAGTGAGATTCAATCTGCAGAACTTATCGTAAATGAAATCCCTTCTATTGTGCTGGATGATATCGGTATTTGTAATGGTGATTCAGGTATATTGACTGCCATTCCATCAACACCGGGAGGCGTATATACTTGGTCTGGATTTACAGAAACGACTGCAAGTTTGGAGGTGAGTCCGATAGTTACTTCGAATTATACAGTTTATTATGAGCTGAACAATTGTACTAGCCCTTCTGTTACTGCAGTGGTAACTGTAACAGATCAGCCCTTTATTGATGTATCCGATATAGGATTGTGCATTGGTGAAACAGTTTCTATTACTGCAGAGCCTTCTGTGCCTGGTGGATTAATAAATTGGATGCCAGGAAATTATGATACCGAAACAATCACAATAACGCCAACTGAGAGTGTAGAATATACTGTAAATTATAATTTGAATGGATGTCTTGCAGAAACACAAATCGTAACAGTAACAGTGGATACTGTTCCAGTAGTTACTTTTGATGTAAGTGCAACCTCAGGTTGTCCTCCGATGAATGTGGTATTCACAAATACAACAGATAATGCATTTGATTGCGTTTGGGATATGGATGGTATTACAACTATGAATGAATGTTCTGGTTTTAGTTTTACTTTCTGGGATGAAGGCTGTTATGATATAAATTTATCTATGGGAACGCCTTACGGTTGTACCGCATCTACGACTATGGAAGATCTTATTTGTGTACTTCCGAGCCCTAACGTGGATTTCTCGGTATCGACTAGTCAAGTTTCATTTGGATCATCAGAGGTTGATTTTACCAATAATTCGACGAATGCTGTTGATTATATTTGGGATTATGGTGATGGTACAACAGATTCTCTTGTATTCTATCCCGGTCCTCATGAGTTCGATATTGATGATGAAGAATTTTTCCCTGTAACTTTATATGGTATATCTGAATTTGGATGTATAGATAGTTTACAGTTAATGATTTTTGTGGATCATGATGCCATTATTTTCGCACCTAATTCGTTTACACCTGATAACGATGGTTTAAATGATACTTGGTTCCCTACATATTCTACGAGTATTGATGAAAATCATTTTGAAGTTCAGATTTATAATAGGTGGGGAGAAATGATTTTTGAAGCGAAAGATTTTTCGAATACTTGGGATGGTACATATAAAGGTAAAGTATGTCAAGTTGGCACATACACTTATCGCATACTCTATAAACGAAAATATTCAGAGGAGCGACATCACGTTGTAGGTCATATATCTCTAATCAGGTAATTCAAAGAATAGGGATAAGCTTTTCGAGTCGTATTCCTCTTGAACCCTTTAGTAGAATTAAACAATCCTCAAGATTTGACAATATTTCCTCCACTTCACTTGTGTTAATGAATCCTGCCTCATTTATCGAACGAAATAAAGAACCGATAGTGAAAAAAGGGATTTCATTGTTTACACAGTAATCAATTACTTTTTTATGCTCCTCTATACCGTCAGGTCCTAACTCAAGCATATCTCCAATTATGGCTATTTTTTTTGGATGTTCGATTAAATTAAAGCTTTCAAGTGCTAATGACATACTTGTAGGATTCGCATTGTAACAGTCAATAATCAAAGTGTTTTTATTTGTTTTTTGAACTTGTGAGCGATTATTATCTGGAAGATATTCAGCGATTGCTTCAGAAATATTTTTTTCAGAAATACCATAATGGTTACCTATACATATTGCGGCTAAAAAGTTATAGAAATTATATTTTCCTATCATTTTTGTTTCAATGATAGGGGAGGAGTAGTCCTCTTTTGACCAACTCATTTTAATGTATGGGGTTAATTCATGTAATTCTCCACGTACATTTGAGTCAGATACACCATAAGAGTAATTTTTTGTTTTATCAGAAATTAAATCTTTTATGATTGAATCATCCTGATTATAAAACAAAGTACCTCCAATTTTCTGAACAGCCTTATATAATTGAGACTTTGTGTTTATGACGCCTTCTAAATTTTTAAATCCTTCTAGGTGTGCCTTGCCAATATTTGTTATTATTCCAGCATTTACATCGGCAATAGAACATAATTCTTCAATATCGTTAGGTTGATTGGCACCCATTTCAATTACAGCGATATCATGCGTATTATTCATTCGAAGTAAGGTCAGAGGCACTCCAATATGGTTATTGAGATTTCCAATAGTGTATAAAACATTATATTGTTTTGATAATATCGTTTGAATAAGCTCTTTTGTACTTGTTTTACCATTACTTCCAGTAATTCCGATAACTGGAATGTCAAAAGTATTTCGATGAAAGTTGGCTAATTTTTGAAGAAAAATAAGCCCGCTAGGTACATAGAAAATATTCTTATCGTTTGCTTTACTTTTATCATCAACAATAGCGTATTTCGCACCATTATTTATGGCTTGATTGGCAAATTCATTTCCATTAAAATTATCTCCCTTTAAAGCGATAAAAAGACAGTTTTGACGAATTTCTCGAGTATCTGTGCAAACACCAGAAGTTTCGCGCAATAAAGGAAACAAATTATCCATGTACAAATATGTAAAAAAAAAGTCCGCACAGCGGCGGACTTTTTATGAAATATATTTAAATTTTATTTCTTTTTCTTTTTAGAATTTGCTCTGGAGCTTCCTAGGCGATCCATAGCACATCGGAATCCAATTAAAGCAGTAGCCCTATCCTCATCAAGGAACCTTCTATTACCAGGAGACAACCAATAAGCTCGATCTGCCCAAGAACCACCTTTGTAAACTCTTGACTTATCAGAGATTAGAGTAGTGGGCCAACCAGAAACACCTGAATTGATTTCTTTACCTTGTAAATCGTAATTTTCAAATTCACTTTGGTATACTGACATCTTAGGATCTCGCTTCCCTGCATTAATATCTTCAATTGATTTTTGATTATTGTAATAAATTGAAGATTCAAGGTCACCATCTAAATAATTGATGTAATCATCTTTTCGATAGTTTAATCTTCCAGCATTTTCATCCTCCGTCACATTTCTCCATCTTTGCTGGCCTCTTGTTTCATTAACAAATTCGCTCAATCCATTTCTCAAAGTCAAAATCCAGGCAGTTACATTTGGATCTTGTTGATAATCTTTAAATCTAAATTCTAAATAGTCATCTTTAAAAATGGCTGAACTTTTAAGATTCGCTTCAGTAATCATTTTGCCATCTTCATTATCATTTATTTCATATTTCTTTAGAACATAGTAAATTCCAATTTCTGCAAGTGCTTTTTCTACATTTCCTACAATATATGGGTTCTCAGAAGAACCTGGGTTATCGAGAACAAAATTCTCGTCATTTTGACCATTGTATAATTTTCCTTTAAAATGACCTTCTCGATAATCTTCGATTGAAAGGACTTCTTCCTTATGCTGATTACCAAATAAACTCACTTCTAGATAATGCGAAGCTTTAGTAGCGTTCCCCTTATTGAACAGATAGATGGCAGTATCTAAAACACCATTAATATCATCTAATATTGCAAATTCAATGCTGTCATTCTTCGAAAATTTATTGTAGCCATAAACGTATCCGTCTTTTGGTGCATTAAACTGAAATTTTCTTGGATTCTGTCTAGAATTACCTAAAACCTGACCTCTTTTTGAATTGACATAATTCACATATTCATTGTATTTTTTCTTATTATCGAAAACTTTGAATTTTTTAGTTTCGTTGTAGCTAGTACCATCTTGTGTTAAAGAAATTTTGTATTCTTTAGCTTCACCAAATGAAATAACAATCGAGGTATCTTTCACGGTTCCACTTAATATATCGGCATCTCCATTAACCCATTCGAATTCTCTTCCTATCTCATTGAGCTTTGATGCATCTGCTGATACGGTTACTGAATCTCCTCGTAAAACCAAGAACACACCATTCATCTCCTTTAAGTTTTTACTTTTAGATGAATAATCTATGTACTCATTTGGATTTTCTTTTATGTAGTTAGAAATATAAGATGGATCCTCCTGATTTTTAAAGTCGTTAACGGTTTTATTCTTTAAACCACCAGTTAAGGCCAAATATTTTGCCCTAGCAAATTCATTCACAAATTCTTTCATTCCATATACGTCGTAAAGATTATCCTGAGCTTGAACGGGTTTATCGTGCAATCCATCAGGACGTAACAGCTGTGTAGTATATACATTTCCTCGGAAAGGCATAAAATCGTCAGTAACTTCGTTTGATGTAGGACGATACACATCCATTACCCATTCCGAAACATTCCCAGCCATATGATAAAGACCATAATCATTTGGCCAAAAGTCATCTACTCTAGCCGTAACATCTGCACCATCATTAAGCGCACCAGATACACCCATGTAATCTCCTTTACCTCGAATGAAGTTGGCCTGGATTGCACCAGCCCATTGGTCTTCTTTTCGTCGAACATAGTGCCCATCCCATGGATAGATTCTCCTAGAATCAATGTTTTCTGAATTCGGATCAAGGTTTCCAATTAATCCAAGTGCCGCAAATTCCCATTCTGCTTCAGTTGGGAGTCTGTATTTTGGTAATAATATACCATCTTCTAATTTCACCTGTCTAGAGCCAAGTCTGGAACCATTAGCGTACACAGGGTCGTAATTTTGAAGTTGATAAGGATCTCTTGGTACACTTCTTCCCAAACTATCCTTTGGAGATAGTTTTGTTCCATTATCAAGGGTATAACCACCTTCAATATTTCCAGTTGGTTCTCCTTTCTTATTCAATTCTTTTTTACCTGTATGAACGACATAATTACCATTCAAGTAATTTTCTGTCGAGAACATGTTTTCAGGAGAGGAAGAATAACCATCTTTATATCCCTTTCTATTGGCTGCGCCAACATCAGAGTTCTGATGATCATAAGTATTTGCAAAGTGCCATTTTATAATACCTTCTCTAACTAGAATAGCTTCATTCACACGATCAGTTCTCCACTTACAAAAATCATTTGCCTGCAACCAAGAAACCCCAACAACTGGGTAATCCCTGTAAGACGGGTGTCTGAGGTAATAATCAACATATTTTTCTCTGTAAGATAGAGGAGATCTCCAAACCAATGTATCCGGAAGACATTTTTTATAAATGTGTGGATACGATTTGTTATAAACACGACGCATCCAATTGACATATTCCATCCAATGTAAATTGGTTACCTCAGTGCGATCCATGTAAAATGAAGAAACAGTTACGCGAGAAGCGCTATTGTTCCAATCATTCATGACATCTTCTTCCGTACTTCCCATTGTAAAAGTACCACCTTCAATGAAGACAAGACCTGGGCCGGTCTCTTGTTCTTTTGCTTCGAACTTTTCAAAACCACCATTTTCATAGTTGTTGTACTCCCAACCTGTCGAGGTAGACCTTTCTTTTGCACAAGAACCTAACAGGACAATTGATGCTAAAAAGAAGGCTATTTTTTTATAATTTGTAGTTTTCATAACCATTACTATTATAACTAATATACATTAATTTTAAAAACGTTACAACCTTAAAACGAAGGACAGGAAATCTTCCTAAAGTTTTTAGGTTTTCTTCTACACTTGAGATTGAATCCCATGGATACTTCATGTGATCCTCCAGAAATACCATTTCCTAACTTAGAAACGGTAATATCATAGCTATACCCAAGCTTAAATTTATCAGTAGTAATACCAAAACAAAGAATAAATGCATCTCTGTTTCTATACCATGCACCTACGGTAAAGTTTCCATACTTTACGTAAGTTCCAATATTAAGTTCCTGAAAACCATTTTGATATTGGTAAATGATATTCGGCATGATACTAGTAGTACTGTAATATTTACCTCTATTTCCGAGTTTTATATCTGCTCCCGCATGACCTGTAAATCTCATCGGCAATCGAGATTCTCCTAGAATCATAGACTCATCTGGTCTATTAAGGTGGTGAACTGCACCGCCGAAGTAAAAGTTTTTTCCAAATCCAACAAAACCTGCTGATGCATCAAAGAAACCTCTTCGTCCGTTTCCTCTCGGAACATCTCCAGTTTGATAGATGAATCCTCTTCTAGGATCAATCATATCTCCAAAAGTAAGTTTGTCCCAATCTAAAAACTTCTGAAACCACGCAGCTCTTGCTCCAAACATGAAGGAGAACTTACGATTAACTTTTAAATTATATGAATAAATACCACCAAGCATTGAAGTGGTAATTGTTCCCTGTCCTTGTTGGTCGTGCATAGCAATGAGACCAATACCTCCTTGGATTCCTTTTGAATAGGTATCAAAAGCTGCAGAATATGTGACATAATTACCGGTAAGTTGAGGCCATTCGTTTCTGTAGTTTAGAGAAACCCTTGGACAACCTGAAGAACCAGCTAGTGCAGGATTCAAATAAATCGGGTTTGAAAAAAACTGAGTAAAGGTCGGATCCTGAGATCTTACCACATTGTTTCTGGTTGAAATAAGAGAACCAAAAATAATTGCAACTAAGAAAATATGTCTTTTCTTCACAAATTTGAGTTTATGCACGAACAATCTTAACGTAAATTTAGTTTCTAAGGTTACAAATATCGCATATTTATTGTAATAAATTTAATATTTTGGCGTTTTTTAGCACACAAACCTTACACTGATTATTACATAATGTCTAAGTTCATCTGTATCTCTTTTTTTTCTTTGTTATTACACCTGTCTTATTCTCAGGATTTTAAAATCATAATTGATTGGCATACACCGAGTTTAATGGAGTTTGAGGGTAATGAATATAATCTACCAAATTTTGAAGGTGTTTCCTATGACAACGGCAAGCCTCTTGTTTTCCGAAAGATCAACATTAAAGCTTCAAATAAAAAGGTTAAATCAGTTTCTTTCGAAACTACGAAATGCCTGAATTCAGAAATCCAATTCCTAAAAAGGATGGGATTTTTGGTAAATAATGATGTCCAAATGGATATTAAAGTAACTCATGCCGGTTCAGAGCAATTTCTTGTTATTTCTGGTTTTCCTTTTGTAGTCAAGGGAGGAATTGTAAACAAAATAACAACCATTAATGTGTTGTGTGAGAATAAAATCAATTCATCACCAAAAGATTTCGCGTTAGAATCAGTTTTACGACCAGGATCTGGAGATTGGTATAAAATTTCTGTCATCAATGATGGTATTCACAAAATAGATTATGATTTTTTGAATTCAATAGGTGTCAATGTTGAAAGTTTAAATCCAAATCATATTCATATATACGGAAATGGTGATGGTATGCTGCCTGAACCCAATGCTTTACCCAGAACTGATGACTTGGCTCAAAATGCCATTCAGTATGTAGGGAATAGTGACAATTCTTTTGACGAAGGAGACTACCTCCTATTCTACGCATGGGGTCCAAACAGATGGGTCAATAATGGGAGTACAGATTTTGAACAAAAGAAAAATGTATACTCCGATTATTCATACTACTTTATTAATATCAATGAGGATATTCCAATTAAGAATATTGAAACTAAAAATTCAATTACAGGAACTCCCGACGAAATTATAACAAGCTATGATTATCGAAGCTGTTACGAAAATGATTTGGTTTCATTGGTAGGTGGCGGACAAAGGTGGTATGGAGAATTATTTGACATTGATTTAGAGCAAACATTCAATTTTTCCGTGCCAAATATTACCGATGAACCTGCCTATTTCAATGCATCAATTGCTTCGAATGCATCAAGCTCAGCGGGAACTCTTCAGAGATACTCTGTAAATGGATTGGTTCTAGAGGAGTCATCATTACCAATAACTACAAGTGATTATGCGAGGTCAGAAAAGTCATTTTTAATGTCCAGTCCACCTTCCACAATACCACTGAAGATTACTGTTCAAAGAAATAGTCCCAATGTGCTCACTTATTTAGATCGAATTTCGTTAAATGCCAAACGAGATTTGGTTTTTTACGGTTCCCAAATGGGTTTCCGAAATCTTACAGGAACTCAGACTGGAATTGGTGAGTTTGTTGTTTCAAATTACCCTTCAACAGCTTTTACATGGGATTTGTCTGACCGTCACAACCCTGAGAAAATTGATGGTGCTTTGGTTGGAAATGAATTTATCTTTATTGATTCCTTGTCTTATACAGAGTATGTCGTTTCAAATGGAGGGACATTTTTTAGTCCACAATTCGTTGGTCCTGTAGAATATCAAAATCTACATGCACTCGAACAAGTTGATTATTTGATTGTAACAAATTCCTTGTTTATATCAGAGGCGGAAAGATTGGCAGAATTACATAGAGGTCAGGGTACATCTGTGCATGTGGTAACATCGGATATGGTGTATAACGAATTTAGTTCAGGTGCTCCTGATGCCGTTGCGATTAGAATGTTTGCCAAGATGTTTTATGATAGATCCCAAACTGACCCTGAAACTGCCCCAAAATATTTACTTCTTTTTGGCGATGGAACTTACGACCCAAAAGATCGAGTACCTGATAACAATAATTTGATGCTTACTTATCAAGTAATAAACAGTGAAAATCATATATCTGCTTTGGTTACCGATGATTTTTACGGAATGCTTGACGACAATGAATCTTTGACTGGTTCTGACTTGCTTGACATTGGTATAGGTCGAATTCTAGCCTCAGACTTAATTATGGCAAAACAGCAGGTTGATAAAATTGAGCACTACATGAAAAATGGCTCTAATTTATTTTTAAATGCCGGGGCCTCATGCTGTCTAGATGAAAATTCATCAAATACATATGGAGACTGGAGACAGAAATACGTTCAGGTAGCTGATGATGAGGAGGGAGGTTATTTTATCAATGTAGACACAGAGCCTCAATATGAGTATGTATCTGAAAATCATCATGAGATGAATTGTGACAAACTTTATTTAGATGCTTATCCTCAACAAATTAGTGCTGGTGGACAACGTTATCCCGATGTTTTAAATGGAATTACGGATAGAATTCAAAGAGGAGCCCTGTTGGTTAATTATGTTGGACACGGAGGTGAGGTTGGATTGGCAGAGGAAAGAGTTGTGACCATACCTCAAATTAACTCATGGAGTAATATTAATGCGTTAAATGTCTTTGTATCTGCGACATGTGAGTTTACGAAATACGATGATCCCTCTCGTATCTCTGCTGGGGAATGGGTGGCATTAAATCCAACAGGAGGTGCGATTGCACTGATGACTACAACGCGTTCAGTATTTTTTGGAGTGAACTCCAATACGGGTGAAGCATTTTTTGAAAACGTATTTCAACGAGATGCGAATGGATTACCATTAGCTTTTGGGGAAATTGCAAAGCGTACCAAGAATAATGCGGGAAGTAATATTAATAAACGAAGTTTTACTTTAATTGGTGATCCTGCCTTGCGAATAGCTTTACCGCATTACAATATTGTAACGGATAGTATTAACGGAATATCTCCTTCCGTTCAAATGGATACCTTGCAAGCTTTGAGCAAGGTGAGAATCAAAGGACATTTAGAGGATTTTAACGGTCAACCAATGTCTGATATTAACGGAATATTAACGCCCTCTGTTTTGGATAAAGTTAAAATATTAAACACCTTAGGCCAAGATCCAAATTCACCTGAAATTCAGTATGAGTTGCAACGCAATCTTATTTACAAAGGAAAAGTTTCCATTGTAAACGGTTATTTTGATTTCTCTTTT
>QOQC01000074.1 GCA_003331365.1 Flavobacteriales bacterium
CAAATGCGGCATTAGCCGCATTTTGATGCCATTCATCAATGATATTATTGAGGGCTTTCTTTTGCTGTGAATATGAGACAGACAGCATGAAAGCAAATAAAAGGAATAAAATATTCCTCATGTTTATTTTTTCTTTGCAAGCTTCTTACACGCTTTTGCAGCATTATAAACATTAATCACTCCACCAGTAACAGACTTTTCTGCAAATCCATCTACTTTAGGATATCTTACAGAAGTGCTGTAAAGAACTTCTTTAATTTCTTTCATCGAAAGCTTAGGGAAGTATGACTTAAGCATTGCAGCAGCACCAGCAACCATTGGAGCAGCCATTGAAGTTCCTTGTAGGTTTCTGTATTTACTTTGTGGAATCGTATTGTATATCTCAAATCCAGGTGCAAACACATCAACTCCTTTTGCTCCATAGTTAGAGAAAGACGCCACCATCTCTTCACCTTTGTTTTTTGTAGAAGCACCAATTGTTACAAAGTGATCTAAAGGTTCAGTCTGAAAACTATACATTGAGGTTGGATAATTTGGTTCAACATCGATGTCTTTCGCATCGTTACCCGCGGCATGAATTAACAGAACACCTTTTGAATCTGCATATTTAAATGCCTCATATACTTCTTTTTGATGTGGAGAATATGCTTTTCCAAATGACATATTGATGACCATTGCTCCATTATCTACCGCATAACGAACTGCCAAAGCAATATCCTTATCAAACTCATCACCGTTGGGCACTGCTCTTAAAGACATGATTTTTACATTTTCAGCAACACCATCACCACCTAAACCATTTCCTCTCAATGCACCAATGATTCCAGAAACATGTGTTCCATGCAAAGCATCAGGCCCTTCAACATCATTATTACCATAATTGGTATCTGTAAAGTCATCTGGATCATCTCCAATTAAGCTTCTATCATCAAAATCTACATTAAGATTGTAGTCCATTTGAGAACGAATATAATCTTGAGCTTCTTTTGGAAGCTGATCAATCATATCCATGTATTGCTCAAATTGTGCTCTATCAGCTGCAACCTCTTCCTTTACTTGAAGGTATAATTTGTATTCGTCATCTTGATCTATTGAGTTTGGATCAATACCATCATACTTATCTTTTAGTTGAGCCAAAATTCTGGTTTTTTCGAGCCTTGCATCATTCACATGCTCTCCTTTTGCATTTCCAAGAAAGTTCCAACCATGAACATCATCAATGTAACCATTATTGTCATCGTCAATACCATTGTTTGGAATTTCATCTTCGTTCACCCAGATTTGACCTTTTAAATCTTCGTGCTCAATATCCACTCCCGAATCAATCACACCAACAATTACCGTTTGTGACTTTTTCTTTTTGAGGTAGTTGTATGCCTTTTCCGTGTACATTCCTTGACCTTCTTGATTATACCAATTTAAAGTCCCCTCGATTGGCTGCGCAATAGAAAGAGCTGAAAAAGAGATAAATAGCAAGATTAACATTCTTCTAAATACTTTCATCAGTTTAGTTTTTTAATATTCTTTATTTGTTTTTTTTAATGAACGATTTCTCGTATTTTAGAACACGAAAATAATCCATTATTTGCACTTATCAATTATTATACCATGAAATATCTCTTTATCTTATTTTTTCTGACTTCAATTTATTATTCAAATGCGCAAAAGTCTTTTTTTCACCCTAAGCTCTCCAAAAGTTCAACATTAGAAGCATCTCGGGTTACTCCATTTGCTGTAGCCAATAACGAAAACAACAAAGCATTTATCACAGAACATCAAATCCCCATCATATTTCAAAACAAAACTTTTATAATTATCAATACGGAAATGACCTTATTGAACGCAGCTGAGCAATCTGGAAAGGTTGATGGTATTCATCAGGACTTATCAATTCCTGAGGTAATGTCTGACTCCGCTGTAGTAAGGCATCAAGCAGATCAGGTTCATGCTGGTTTTGGTGGACTTGACACGGCTTACACGGGAAAAGGGGTCATTGTTGGAATTGTTGATCAAGGTATTGATTTCAACCATCCAGACTTTAAAAATCCAGATGGTAGCACTCGGGTTTTAAGATATTGGGATCACACTATCAACGGTCCAAACATCCCTACTGAATATGGTTTTGGATGCGTGTGGGACAATGTGGATATTGATGCAGGAATATGTACAAGCCTTGAAACAGGCACTGCTCATGGATCGACAGTCGCGGGGATGGCTGTAAGTAATGGAAGTGCCAATGGAACAAATATAGGCTTTGCTCCAGAGGCCAATATCATTGTTGTAGAGACAGATTTTTCTCTTTCAAATTGGTCGCTGAGTATTGCTGAAGCATGTGATTACATATTCAAAGTAGCTGATTCTCTTGGCATGCCTGCCGTAGTTAATTTGTCCCTAGGTTCATATTATGGAAGCCATGATGCCCTTGATCCAGCGTCCCAAATGATCGACTCCTTATTGGACGCCAAAGAAGGACGAATCGTGGTTTGCTCCGCAGGGAATTCAGGAGATTCTGGTCCATACCATGTCGGAGCCGATGTAGATCAAGATACCTCTTTTGTGTGGATGGTTCCAAATCCGAGCCCAACGGCTGTTGGTTCTCCAAATACGATACTTGTAGAATTTTGGGTAGATACAACGGAGGCTGATTTTTATTATTCGTTTGCAGCAGATACTCCTGGTCCAAACCACCAAAAAAGAGGAGAAACACCCTACCACAATTTACTAGCTGGCGCAACTACAGCGGGAGACTTTATAGAAGAACCCATTTTAAATGAAAATGGTGACCTCATTGCCTATGGCTTTTTATATCGCTATTTGGAAAGAGGACAGGTAGCGGGTCAAATTGCAGTTTATGGACCAGGTTTTTCTCCAATAGATTCTTCAGACTACCTATTCAGATTTCAGACATATGGAAACGGGCATTACGATTTATGGGGAGGATCGAATGTAACCTCTTCATTTGTACACAGTAATTTTGAAACCAATATTCCGGACTCTACGCTATTTCCTGATATTGCTCATTATAATATGCCTGATTCATTACAAACAATTGTTGACAAGTGGAATTGTTCCGACAAAGTGATTTCTGTTGGAAACATTAAAAATCGAGTTGGTCATATCGACCTAAATGGAAATAACTATGTACAACCAGGTTCAACGCTTGTTGGTGAGCTATCCTATTCGAGCAGTATGGGACCTAGTAGAATGGGCGTGATGAAACCAGATATTGTAGCATCAGGGGATGTTTCTTTAGGATCTGGATCTTTTTCCCTTTTGAACAACCCAGGTTATAATGGCAATATTGACGAAGGAGGTTTTCATATGAGAAATGGAGGAACCTCAATGGCCTCTCCGGCCATAGCTGGAATAGCAGCTCTTTATCTTCAAAAATGTCCAAAAACAACTTATGCTGACTTTAAATCAGATTTGATTGGCAATGGCGATGTAGATAATTTCACAGGCACTATTCCAAATTACGCCTACGGTTATGGGAAAGCCAATGCACTACAAACGGTTTTAGCCAAACATGAACCGGTCGTCATTGATGGGCCTGGAGGAATATGCCCAGGCGGAACTGCCTCACTGAGCTATACAACTAATATGAATCCGCTAATTATTAATTGGTCCAATGGATCAAACGCTTCAAATATTGTAACCACGACACCTGGTGATTATCAAGTAATCATTGAAGATGAATTAGGCTGTTTGTCAAGATCTCCTATTCATCCTGTAATAATATATGCTGACCCCATTGTGAATGCTGGCTCTGACCAGCTCATCTGTCCAAATACGGAAATTACACTTAACGCCTCAGGAACAGCAGTAAGCTACGATTGGAATAACAATGTCATTAATGGAGAAGCTTTTATGGCTGAAGCCGGTACCTATATTGTAATCGGCACAAATAGCAGTGGATGCTCTGCAACAGATTCCCTTGAAGTAGAGTTTTTAAGTGTTTTGCCTGTCACATATAATGAACTAAATACCTCCGTGGGCTTGAATCAAACTGAATTTAATGTTACCGCTGGAGATCCTTTAGGCGGAACCTACTCCGGAGAAGGAATTATAGGAACTACCTTTCATCCAGGAATTGCAGGGATTGGCACCCATGCCATTGTCTATTCGTTTATAGACGGGAATGGATGCATTTCCTCAGACACTTCTTATATTGAGGTTTATGATGATCTTGGAATAGAAAATCCAATAACACCAAATTGGAGTATTTATCCCAATCCATTTAATACAGGTATATATGTTGAGATAAATGCTCCCGTTCATGTCTCTATTATTGATATGCTTGGTAGAGAGGTATACTTTCAAAAAGCTAATGAATCATTGAATATTGAACTTAGAGGTCTTGGTAAAGGGATTTATCATGTACATTTATCAGGATTAGAGTCTGAAAGAAAACAAAGTATTCGACTGGTAAAAAATTAGGAGGGATTCAAAGTTTTTGACTTATTTTTGCTAAATGAAATTTGAACATCAGGTCAAATCTTTTCAAGAATTAAGCTTAGAAGAGTTTCATGACATCATCGCATTAAGGATTCAGATTTTTATCATTGAACAAAATTGTCCCTATCAAGAGGTGGATGGAAAGGACAAACTTGCGCATCACCTATTCTTCAAAAATGAAATGAATGAAATCATTGCTGTAACCAGGATTCTTCCACAGGGAATTTTCTATGATGAGGTCGCCATAGGAAGAGTCGTTGTTCATGAGGACTACCGGGGTTCTGGCTTGGGGAATCAGCTTATGTCAGATTCAATGAATTTTGTGAGAGACAAATATGGAGAAGTACCTGTTCGACTGTCGGCCCAAAAACATTTAGAAAATTATTATGGAAATCATGGATTTAAATCCACTGGTAAAGAATATCTAGAAGATGGCATCCCACATGTGGAGATGCTTTATAACATTTAAATAAAATAAATTATGAAAACATTTGCATTAACAATTACACTAATGAGTTTAACATTAAGCTCATTTAGTCAAAAGTCAAGCATTAACCTCGATTATATGGACAAGAGTGTAAAGGCCACTGAGGATTTCTTCTTATTCTCCAACGGGGAATGGATAAAAAACAATGAAATTCCTGCTTCAGAGTCAAGGTGGGGAAGCTTTAATGAGCTCGACCGCGCCAATAAGGATAAAATCACAAGCCTATTGGTGGAATGTGAGAAAGAAGCAGTTTCAGCGTCACCGGGATCTGATAATCAGCTACTAGGGGATTTTTACCATAGCTTTTTGGATATGGAAAATCGAAACACTAAAGGACACTCACAAATTGAGAAACAGTTGAAAGAAATCGATGGAATTCATGATTTTAATACCGTCGTGTCAACCTTAGCAAAGCTTCATAACCAAGGTGTTGGAGGTTTATTTGGAATCTATGTTGGTCAAGACATGAAGGATATTGAAAAAAACCAATACCATATATATCAATCAGGAATCGGTCTGCCAAACATGGAATATTACACCTCAGATAAAAAAAGAGATATTCTCAATGCCTATGAGTTATACGTTCAGAAAAGTCACCATGCGATTTACAAGCATGAAAACAAGGCACAAATATTTGCAGACAACATCATCCGGTTTGAAACTGCATTAGCGAAAACAATGTTTAAACCTGCTGAAATGAGAATACCGGAAAATACCTACAACAAAAAAACAAGGTCTGAAATTTCAGAAATGATCCATCCTTTTGACTTCAACTTATATATTAAAGAAAGGGAGCTTAATCAATTTGACACTTCCATTGTTGGGACACTTAAATTTATGGAAAACGTCCCCTTGATGATTAGCAATTTTGAGCTTTCCGAATGGAAAGATTATTTGAAATGGAATGTGATTCGCAGTGCTTCCGCCTATCTGGACCAAGAATTTATTGATTTACAATTTGATTTTTATGGAAAAACACTTCGTGGTAAAAAAGAGCTTAAATCAATTGAAGATAGAGCAATAGAAGAAATTACAAGTTCAGAATTGGCTGAAATTATGGGAAAGGTTTTCGTTTCCAAACACTTTTCAAAAGAAGCGAAAATGAAGGTCAATGAAATGGTAGACAATCTACTTACTGTATTTCAAGGAAGAATAAATAATCTCGATTGGATGTCGGCTGAAACCAAGAAAGAAGCACTTAACAAGCTCAATGCAATAGGTAGAAAATTGGGATATCCAGATGAATGGAAGGATATGACTACGCTTGTAATTGACAGAGAAAATTATTTCAACAACATCCTAGCTTTGAATGCCTATTCAGTTCGAGAAAACCTGGATAAAATTGGCAAACCCGTAGACAAAAATGAATGGGGAATGCCCGCTCATATGGTCAATGCATATTACCACCCATTGCTAAATGAAATTGCTTTTCCTGCAGGAATCATGCAACCACCGTTTTTTGATGAGAATGCGGAAGACGCTGTGAATTATGGAGGAATTGGAATGGTTATCGGTCATGAATTTACTCATGGCTTCGATGATATGGGATCTAAATTTGCTGCAGACGGTTCATTTAAAAACTGGTGGACAGAAGAGGATCGAAATCTCTTTGAAGAAAAAACAAAGGTTCTTGGAGAGACTTATGCTCAGTTTTGTCCAATTACAGACAATTGTGTTAATCCAGATTTAACAATGGGAGAAAATATCGCAGATCTTGGGGGATTAACAATGGCTTTTCATGCCTATAAAATGACAGATGAGTTTACATCAGGTAAGATTGTAAATGGGTTTAATCCTGCTCAACGATTTTTTATTGCATACGCACAGCTTTGGAAAATCAAGTATACCGATGAGGAAATGAAAAACCGAATTGCCAACGACTCACATTCACCAGGAATGTATCGTGTAAATGGGCCATTGATGAACTGCCCAGAATTTTTTGAAGCATTCGAAGTTAAGGAATCTGATGCTATGAGAAATGAAGAATTAAAGGTTTCGAAAATTTGGTAAACTACAACTGAGAAAGAAACTCATCGATAGCCATTGTTTTTTGCTCGCCAGACTCCATGGATTTAATGGTAATCTGTTGATTTTCAAGTTCACTACTACCAATCATAAGAACATTTTGTGCATTTCTTTCATTGGCATACTTCATCTGCTTTTGAATCTTTGTCGATACCGGGTATATCTCACAAGGAATTCCTTTTTCTCTGAGCTTATTTGAAAGCTCAAAGCATTTTACAAATTCCTCTTCACCAAAATTTAAAAACAAATAGCTTAGATTATTCACAACAGTATCCGGAAAGAGCTTCAGTTCATTTAAAACGTCATAGATTCGGTCAGCACCAAAAGAAATACCTACACCAGAAACGCCTTTAAGGCCAAACAGAGAAGTTAAATCATCATATCGACCTCCTCCACATATACTGCCCATTTTTACATCATCAACAAGTACCTCAAAAATAGCTCCTGTGTAATAGTTTAAACCCCTGGCTAAACACACATCAAATTCGAGCCTTCCCTTCTGTATAGGGGTATGCTTCATGATATCAAATAGAAAGGATAACTCTTGCAGACCTTTCATACCAATTTCTGAGTCAGCCAAAAAATCAGACATTTGACCCAAACGCTCCTTATTCGTGCCTTTCAATCCAAATAAAGGTTTAATCATTTCGATGCAGCTTTGCGAAATGTCTCTTTTATTGAGTTCCTCCACCACTCCCTCTACCCCGATTTTATCCAGCTTATCAATAGCTGTAACGATATCTGTAAGACGATCTGACTCTCCAGAAACCTCAGCAATTCCATTAAGCACCTTTCGGTTATTGATTTTAATCGTAAATCCAGGTAAACCCAATTTGGATAACACTTCATCAAAAATCTGAATGCACTCTATCTCATACAGTAATGAATCACTTCCCACAACATCAATATCACATTGATAAAATTCCTGGTATCTCCCATGTTGAGGCCTATCAGCTCTCCAAACAGGTTGGATTTGATATCTTTTAAAAGGAAAGGTTATATCATTTTGATGTTGAACAACATACCTCGCAAAAGGAACTGTAAGGTCATATCTCAATGCCTTTTCAGAAATCGAATTTGAAAATCTATTCAGATTACGATTCTTTAGAGCATCGATATCCGCTTTCAACATTTTATCTCCTGAATTTAATATGCGAAAAATCAGGCGGTCTCCCTCTTCACCATATTTACCAAGTAAAGTTTCTGAAAGTTCAAAACTAGGTGTTTCTATCGGCTGAAACCCATATTTACCAAACACCTTTTTCATGATTGAAAAAATGTATTCCCTTTTCCCTACCTCGGATGGTGAGAAATCTCTAGTTCCTTTTGAAATTCTGGGTTTCTGCGACATTAAATTTTATTTTCTTCCAAATACATCTGATAAATCATTCCATCAGATAGACCAATTTTAGGTACAAATATATTTGAAGACTTGAAATTGCTCAAAATTCGTGTATATATTTCCAAAGCTGGAACAATAACGTCTGCACGATCAGGACGGATCTGGTATCGTTTCATTCGCTCCTCAAGTGTCAATGCTTTTAATTTCTCTTTTAAAGCTGTCATCTCTTGAATAGGAATGGGGTTTTCACTCTTAACACCAAGTAATTTATGGGTTTTATTAATATTCCCTCCAGTACCAAATATCATAAAACTTTCTGAAGTATTTATAAAATTACTGATCCAAGAATTTAGCTCTACCCAAATGCCTTTTTTCACTTTTCCTTTGAGCATGCGAATCGTTCCAATTTTAAAGGATTGTGAAGCAATCTTCTGGTTTCCTCTGTATATATTAATTTCAGTTGATCCCCCACCTACATCAATGACGACAAATGGTTGCCCCTTGGCAATATCCAAAAGCATAAATGTCCCAAGAATTAAATTCGCTTCCTCTTCCCCCGAGATTATCTCTAAATCAATTCCAAAACCCTGCCTAATATCTTGAACTATTTGAGATCCATTTTCTGCATTTCGCATTGCGGAAGTTGCCACTGCTCGCATTTTATTTACTTCGAAAATATCTGAAATGATTTGAAATGCCTTAATCGTATTGATTAAGTTTGATTTCTTCTTTACATCAATTCTGCCAAGTGAAAAAGCGTCATCCCCCAACCTTAAAGGAATTCTTGTATATGATATTTTTTTTACAAAAGACTTATTTGACTCTTTCACTACCTCCCCAACAAGTAGACGAGCTGCATTTGTCCCGATATCGATGGCGCTAAACTTCATTATAATTACAAATTTAAAAATATGTTTTACTAAAAAGCATTGTCAACCTTTGTCTTTTTTGTTCCTTTGCAAAATGAAAAAATTGAATTTTTCATTTGCGAACAATGAAAAACCAGTAAAAGGGAGCGTTTTGATTTCAGATCCGTTCCTTAATGATCCTTATTTTGGTCGTTCAGTTGTCGTTCTTTGTGAACATAATCAAGATGGAACATTCGGTTTTGTGTTAAACAATTATTTGGATATCGATTTACATAAAATTGATTCAAATTTTCCAAATATAAATGCCCGAATTGGTTTTGGTGGCCCCGTATCCAAGGATAGTCTGTTTTTTATACACTCTTTAGGTGAGGATGTAAAAAACTCGTTGAAAATACAGGATGGACTTTATTATGGTGGTGACTTTGATGATGTCTGTAGAATACTCGAAAACAATCCGTCTTTAAATGATCAGATTCGATTTTTTATTGGTTATTCTGGCTGGGACGAGAATCAGCTCGATGAAGAGCTTAATGAAAAAACTTGGATTACAGTGAATAATATTGATAAATCACTGATCCTTGATACAGACATGAAGGACCTTTGGAAAACTGCTCTTGAAAAACAAAAGGGCAAATTCAAAATGATTTCCAAATTTCCTAATAACCCAAGTGATAATTAGAAAAATATTTGTAAATTTCTGTTCAAACTAAAACTCTTAAATCATGACGAATCTTGAATTTTTTAAAGCCTATTCCGCTAATGAACTGAAGGCAACCTATGATATCATTGCCGCTCTTCCTGCTGATAATCTTCAATATAAGCCTCATCCCGTGAATCGAACGGCTTATGAAATAGCGGAACACATCGCAGCTCATGTATATGATTTGGATGTAATCGCAAACAATGCGCAATGTGATGAAAGATTAAAACATGATTTCGAAAACCCCAAACAACTTGCGGATGAAATGAAAGGCTTATGGGAAAAAGCACTGAATTCATTAAAGGAAATGTCAAATGAGCAATGGGAAAACGAGCCCATTGAATTGCTTATTGAAGGTAAATCATTTATTACATTACCTCGCATGCACATGATGTGGTTTTTCCATAATGACATCATCCACCACAGAGGTCAATTATCTGCATATATTCGACCGATGGGAGGTAAAAACCCAGCCGTATACGGTTACAGTGCTGATACTGTATAAAATCTGATTTAAAATATTTCCTTGAACTCCTTTTTTATTTAAAAGAAAGGTGTAAATTTGCACCCTCGAAAAGAGTCACACTCCTTAAATTGTGACTGAAGTTTAACCCTTTCAAGAAGAAGGAGTCTTGAAATACAAAGCTTAAGCCCAATGGCAAAAGAAAAAGTAATGCAGGGAACTGCAGATTTTGACTGGGAATCCCTACAATTGGATGGATACACTCAGGTAGAAAGATCAGAAATGTCTGATGTCTACGCAAAAACCCTCACTTCAATCAATGAAAAAGAGGTCATTCAAGGAACAGTTGTTCACAT
>QOQC01000075.1 GCA_003331365.1 Flavobacteriales bacterium
GTTTTAGAAATTGAGAATTAGCATCATTTTTACGGAAAGATTTTATCTTTGAGTCTTACCAAACGCTAATCAAGACTATAAACTATCATGTTGAAATATGTTATTTTTCTGATTGGACTATTGAGTGTTTATGATTTTCACGCTCAAAATCCTCAGGAACTACTCACTAAATTTTACTTTGAAAGTGAATTGCCGTTAATAGATTCAAATGGATTTACATTTTCAGAAACGTATACCAATTCAGGTTCGGTATGGACAGTCGATAGTTTCCCAGAAAGTATTGTGTTTCATAATCAGCTGAGCTATCAAAACAGCAATGATCCGCACAAATCATATGACATAAGAATAGGTAAAGGGGGGCACCTGTATTCCTTTCGGAGCTCATTTGGAGAATCTGTTCCTCCTCAATGGGTAAATCCAAATTGGGTGCAGCCTAGCTATGGTGGAGGTCATTCATATGCTCCATGGGTCGATGAGGTTTGGCAATTGGTCAGTGTAGATGGAAGTATACACAATCCGCCAGACTCCTCTTATTTTATTCATCAGGCAGGCGTTTATTTAAAAACACCCGATCAAACAGAACCTTTTTATTCTCCAATCTTAGCCGAATACTATAATCCAAATGACCAATCATTCAGTGTTGTCAATTGGGGACAGCAGGCGCATACGGAAGATCTTCAAAATATCAACCATGATGCGGGTTTGTTATATTACACCAAATACACGAACAAAGGAATGGGTATTATTCAAGTGGATAATATGATTTATAATTTTGGCCAGGATAATATGAATTTCTTAAATGTTCCATGGGGTGGTGTTCGTAACTCCTCCTTAGATCATTTTTTTATCTCAACCCCTTCACATGATTATAATTTGACAACTGGACTTTATGGACAAACACCAGTGATACAAACGGCAAACACAGGGGGATGGGTGGCATGGTCAAATGAAGTCAACGGTAATTCAGCAACTATAGGTATGGCTCATCCGACGACCACCAACACTTTCGGAAATAAGTTCAGGTATGGGGATGCGGGTAATTTAGCGAATGTTAATAATCTTCGAGATTATCATGTCTTCGAAATGATACGTCAGCCTTTTGCAGGTCAGCTTGGTTTTGGTAAATCGATGAGCTTCAGATATTATTATGTTTTAGGTGCTAGTGTTGACTCTATTAAAAATACTATTATTGAATACGATCTTGTAGGACATGGTCTTGATACGGCCTATGTTGCCCCAATAAATGAGGTAGATAGTATCAGATATTCATTTCATGTTACAAACCAGCAAATTACTAGCCAAGTGACAAATTCAAATCATGGCCTGCTACTTAGAACAAGTCCTTTTATGGATAGCTATCCCCTTTTTCAGCTTAGCTCCAACAACGGAACAGATGTCATAAGTTCTGATCCTTATTATTTTTCTGATTATGCATACGACGGAAATACAACGGAAATGAAGCTACTTGGTTTCCGTGACACTCCTACTATAATTACATTCATTGAAGACACCATTTGTTATGGTCAAGATTATGTTTTTTCCGATGGTTCTGTTTGGATGAATTTGTATCAAGATACCAGCCAAATTAGCTATTTGAATTCGACTCAATCCGGCTGGGACAGCTTGGTTGTGCATAATGTCTATACGCGCCCCTATCAAGAGTCTTTAGATATTGAGCAGGCTTGCTTTACATATACTTGGATTGATGGAATAACGTATAGTGAAAGTACAAATGCGCCTTCAATTACTTTAACAAACCAATATGGATGTGATAGTATCGTTCAGCTTAATTTAACCATTGATACGGTCAATACGAATATTGAGGTAGATGCACTAGAAATCCAAAGTTTAGCAACGAATGCGATATATCAATGGCTAGATTGTAATGACGATTATTCCGTAATACAAGATGAAATTGGTGCACTATATCAAGTTTCGTCAAATGGAAGCTATGCCGTTTTAATCACTCAAGGCCTTTGTGCTGACACCTCGGATTGTGTTTCCATTCAAACAGTTGGTGTTTTAAACAATGATTTAATTAATATAGTTGTACAGCCCAATCCTACAGTTGGCCAAATCTATTTGAGTGGTTTAAATAATGATATTGACCTGAAGAAAATTGAACTAAGAAATAGTATTGGTGAGTTAATTAAGGTATCAGATATTAATGATTTTAAAATAGATATATCGTATTTTTCAAATGGCTTGTATTATCTTCATTTATTCATAAATGACAACGAGGTCATAACAAAAGTGATTAAGCAATAAATAATTGTCCATTTGAAAATACTCATTTTGATGAGGTGAATATTGAAGCACTTTTTCTTTATTCAATAACTTTTATATATTTATTGACCATTTTCGTCTGTTTTTAAGATTGAACATGGCATGAAATTTGTTAAAATATTCTAAAAAATTACTGTGGCAAGTGCCTTGATTTACTTTCAATTTTTCTTTTTTGGATTTCTTTATCCAGTGGATTTGCCATATACTCAAATTGAAAAATCCTTCGAAGCAAATAACTCAGAATACATCATTTCAAACTGTGAAGAAATTGTTCTATTAGATCTCGAGGGAGATGAGGGTATTTACAATCATTCTCAGGCTACAATGGTGCTAAACGATTTTTTTAGTGATTATCCGAAGGGTGATTTCGAGTATACTTTTCAGGGTAAAAATTCAGATGAGGAGATATTTTCTGTGGCCTCTTATCAAGTCCTTACCAATAAATTTACAGTATTGTTTTCTTTTTCTAAGGAAGAAAATAAGATAGAAAGTATTCGAATAAGTAAGTAATCCATTTTAAATTAATGTGTTTTTCAGGAGTTGCAAAACTTGTGATATCGAAAATTAGTTGTACTTTTGCCTCGTTAAAAACCAATTAAATTAATTTAAGATGAAAAAGATTTTTTCTATTATTATGTTGGCTGCTGCAGTATCTTTGGTAACATTGTCTGCTTGTGGTGATGCTTCAGGTGATGCTTCAGAAGAGGCTACTGAGAACGCTGAGTAAGCAAACAACAAAAAAGATTAAGGGCGAGGGATTCGCCCTTTTTTTATGCCTTTTATTTTGTAATCAAGGTCATTTCATCCACTAGATACTTCGCATTGGAGTATTTGTCAATAACCCAAAGCACATATTTGATGTCTACAACGATGTTTCTGCATCTATTTGGGTCGAACATATAATCACTCATGGTGCTCTCCCAGCTCCTGTCAAAATTCAACCCCATCAAATTCCCTTCTGCATCAATTACCGGAGATCCAGAGTTACCTCCTGTTGTATGATTAGAACCTGAAAAGCATATCCAAAGCTCTCCATCTTGAGCGTATGGGCCATAATCCTTAGCTTTATGTAGTTCCAACATTCTTGGCTTTAATGCAAAGTCTGGATTTCCTGAATTATATTTAGCAATAATTCCATCTAGGGTGGTGTGTTCAGAGTAAATTTTACCATCAGCAGGTACTGAACCTTCCAATTGCCCATAGCTGATACGTAAAGTGCTATTGGCATCAGGCCAATGCTTATTATCAGGAAACATCTCTTTTTTTCCCGCAACATATGTCTGGAGTAATTCCGTTCGTTTTTGAGAATAGTTTCGATAACCTGGAATTACCTCAGAATACCAATTAGAGTATAGCTCGCTGTAATGAACATAACCCTTATCTTTTTTCAGTTTTTTGACACTTTTTGCATTAAATTTTTCAATGAATTTTGTATATCTCTCCAAATCAGTAAAATTTGATTTTTGATAGATTGCACCCGCCGTGATAAATGTTTTTAATGATATCTTTTTTAAATATTCATTGGTTAAAAGGGTAAATATTTCAGCATCAATTTCTTGATTGTAGTTTTTGAAAAACCCTTCAGCTCCTTTAATAAGTGCTTTTTTCTTTTCATCAAGCTCTCCATTTGCCGCATATTTTTCATAATTCATAATTAGGTCATTTGTAGAGCGAATTAATTTAAAATATTCAGGCCCTACATAGAAATATTCAATGCCCATCGAGTATTTGAATTCCAAATCAAATGATTCATCCGAAAGGGTATTCAATTGTTCAACAATCGATCCATATTTGGTTTTCCACTCCCGTTTTGAATTTGCTCTTTGCCTGAAATCAGCTTCAGTTTGTAGCTTTAGCGTAACCGCATCAAGGCGTTTTAATCCATCAATTTGACCAATCCATTTTTTCCATGCATTTGATATTCTTGCTTGCTTTGAGGCATATTGAATTCTTACCAATTCAGAATTCTTCATGGCTTTATCAATTACGGATAAGGATAAATCTCTCATTCGGATCCGTGCTGGTCTTTCTTTGGATATAATTTGATTTAAATAACTTGAGCTTACATGCTGTTCTGTTTTTCCAGGGAATCCATATACCATGGTAAAGTCGCCTTTTTTTCTTTCTTTCATAGAAATGGGTAAAAAGTGTAAAGGGGTGTATGGTATATTTTCATCAGAGTATGCGGCGGGCTTGTTGTCTTTTCCTGCATAAATTCTAAATACTGAAAAATCTCCAGTATGACGCGGCCATACCCAATTGTCGGTATCTCCTCCAAATTTACCAATTGAATTCGGTGGGGTGCCTACAAACCGAACATCGAGGAAGGTTTCGGTCACCATCAAATAATAATCGTTTCCGTAATTAAAAGCCTTTACACTGCCTTTATAATGTGTTCCTTCAGTAGCTTCTTGAACAATTTGGTCAATTTCAAAACCATCCGTTATCTTTTTTGTCACATCTTCGATTCTAACAATTCTCATTGCAGTTAGACCCGGATTTGCTAGCTCCTCGCTTAAACTTTTGGCCCAAAAACCATTTTCGATATAATTGTTTTCGAGAGAAGAATGAGATTGAATCTGAGAATATCCACAATGATGATTAGTTAACATTAAGCCTTTGTTTGACACCAATTCAGATGTACAGCCTCCTCCAAATTGAAAAATAGCATCCTTTATACTTGCGTTATTCACACTATATATATCTTTTGCCGTCAGTTTCATGCCTTTTGCTTGCATATCGGACTCAAAAGCCTTGATTAGCGAAGGGATTAGCATCCCCTCATCTGCCAATGTAGCAAAATGAATTAGACAGGATAAAATAGTTATGTTCAATATTTTCATAGTCATTTATTTTCGCTAAAAATAGAAGTAATCATTTGAATCAGAAAGACAATATCCAACAAATACCTAAATTTGCGGTTTATCTATACAGTAAGTGAGGATATTTCAGGATTTAAATGATTTGGCTGAATTTAAAAATTCAGTAGTGACCATTGGTACATTTGATGGTGTTCATCTTGGACATCAAAAGATATTGAATAAATTACAAAACGAGGCCCATGATATAAATGGGGAGTCACTTTTATTCACGTTTTACCCACATCCTCGCATGGTGATCTTCCCAGAAAGTCATAATTTGAAGCTCATTCAAACCATTGATGAGAAAATTGAAAGTTTGAGAGAATTTGGATTGGATAATCTAATTATCTATCCTTTTACAAAAGAATTCTCAAGATTAACAGCTTTTGAATTTGTTCGGGATATATTAGTGGACAAATTAATGGTTAAAAAGTTAGTTATTGGATATGACCATCAATTTGGAAGAAATAGAGAAGGTGATATTGAGTTCTTAAGGGAAACAGCAAATATTTTTGATTTTGAAGTGATAGAAATCTCCGCAGAGGAAATAGATGAAGTAAACGTGAGCTCAACAAAAATCAGAAATTCTATAATGGATGGAAATATTGCCAGAGCAAATGAGTTTATGGGAAAGCCATTTCAAGTTGAAGGCAGAGTTGTAAAAGGTAAAAAATTGGGTAGAGAAATCGGTTTTCCTACCATTAATCTTCAATTGAATAATGAGCACAAAATCATGCCATTAGATGGGGTATATGCTGTTCAGGTTCATGTAGCTGGATCGAAACATTTTGGAATGATGAATATTGGCATTAATCCTACAATCAATAATCGAGACAAGGAAGAAAAAAAATACGAGGTGCATTTATTTGATTTTGATCAGGACATTTATGACGAAAATGTAGTTGTATTATTTCGTCAATTTATAAGAAAAGAAAAAACTTTCGATAATTTAGATGCGTTGAAAATGCAGATACAAGGTGATGAAAAAAACATACGTAAATATTTTAATATTAATTGCGATTAGCTTTTCTAACTCTTGTTTTAGTCAGCAATATCTTTCTCTAAAACAGGCTTTATTAATTCCAAAAGATTCGGTTACTCATCTAAAAATATCCAAACAGAAATTAACGGAGGTGCCGAGTATTATTTGGGGATTTAAGAATTTAATTGCACTGGATTTATCCAAAAATAGACTCAAATCAATACCTGATTCCATATCTGTTTTATCGCATTTAGAGGAATTCATATTAAGAAAGAACAGATTGACTATTTTCCCCACTTCTCTTTATAACCTAAAAGCACTCAAATATTTGAATTTAAGCAGTAATCAAATTGGATATGTCCCAAATGGCATTGTGAATTGTTCTGAATTGACCGAGTTAGATTTATACAATAACCCTATTAGTGATTTGGGTAATGGACTACAAGAACTACAAAACCTCGAACGATTAGACCTTCGCGGACTCATGATGAATGCGAAAAAACAAGCTCAAATTTCGGTGAAAATTCCTGGTGTTCAGATACTATTTGACGCTCCATGTAATTGTGTAAATTAATTTCTTCTGATTATATTTTGATGATTGTTTTCATTACATTATATTTACGACAAACTAGACTAAACATAAACGGACAAAATTAAACTTAAGCTAAACTATAACTATACTCAATTTTCATCAATCGAATTATCTAAAATCATCATTTTCATCATTAGCCATTAGGCTCTTTTATCAATAAGATTTCGATTTATTGTTCCCAGTTTTAAACGTTTATTGGCGCATGCTTTTTAGCGCACTGATGTTTAGTTAAGAACTGAACTATAACTATGAAAGCTACTCTATTGACATCACTATTTCTGGCCTTATCCTATTTTACAATTGGTCAGGTGAATTTCCATGAAATGAAACTTGGCTCCAAATATTCTGAACAAGCGCTTACAGAAGCAATTGAAAAAGCGAATTGGTGTGGTTATTATCATGAACTTGAAAACTATGTACTCCTTTTTGATGATGGAGCAGTTGTCAAATTGAAGAATAAGTTGCAATTGTCATCTGATTCCAATGGAGAGCCAATTGAAGAAAATTGTTTTCAGAACATTTCAGGAAAATCTGAGAATATTCATTTCATAAATTCAAGTGGTTGGATAGTTGTTCCAAAAGAAAAAGTTGTTCCAAAATCAAAGAAGAATTAAGATGAAATATTTAGTACTAACTCTTTCCATAATAATATCTTATTTCTCGGTTGCACAGGGAGATGATTGTTTTAATGCCACCTCATTAGGCGCTCTTCCAACACCAACTCCTTGTAGCTCTGGACTTAATCCAGGAATTGGCTCTACCATTACACAGAGTGGAACAACTGTTGGGTCAACGCCTGGAAACCCCTATGTATACATGACCGATTGTGGTACGGGAACAGTGGATATGTCAACAGGGTCAAATGATGTTTGGTATTCATTTGAGGCAACAGGAACTGTTGTTGAAATCAGTCTTACAGGGGTGATGCCAAATACCAATATTGGATTGTGGACAGGAAATTGTCTAAACTTGAGTGGAATTGGTTGCGTTATTGGTGACGGAGCTGGAAATGTACCCTTGACACAATTTGAAGCATTAGCTCCTGGTCAGACTTATTTCCTGCAAATTAGTGGAAATTCTCCCGGAACGAGTGCAAACTTCACATTGAACATCAACAATAACGTTGATTGTAATGATTGCTATCAAGGTGGGAGTTTAGTTGCTAATCCTCCACCAATTAATGGTGTTTATTCTGCTGGGCAAGAAGTTGAATTTTGTTTTACGCTCACAGACTATAATCAGGTAAGTGCAAACTGGCTGCATGGTATTCAGGTAGAATGGAGTGCTGGATGGCAAACCACAACAACCAATGTTGTAACTGTCCCCCCTCCCTCGGGAAGTGGAGCAGGGGTTTGGACCTGGTATCCAAATGGCGTCGGTTTTGTAAATGGTACGAATTGGCCATCGGGATTTTATTATGACCATTTTAGCATTCCTGGGTGGGGCGAAAGTAATGCGCAAGCCTATGATTTAGAGTTTTGTTGGACTTTGACAACCTTAGATCCAATTTCTTGTTCGTCGAGTATACCCTTGTCGGTATCAGTCAATACTTCAGCAGATGGGGAATCAGGAAGTTGGACTAGCCCTGCTTGTGGTAATGATCCTACCATCACTTTTGAAGGTGTTCTTTCATGTTGTTCCGTTGCGCCAGATATTACCTCTACAGATCTAACATGTTTGGGTTCTCCAGACGGCACAGCTACTGTTACAGCACAAGGAACTATTGGCCCATGGACTTATCAATGGTATGATGAAAATGGAACATTAATTTCAACAGTAACGAACTCAGCTTCTTCTACAAATACTTTGACAAATTTATCTCCTGGTTCTTACACTGTAGTAGTTACCGATTTTGCCGGTTGTTCATCAGGAAATACTGTAATTGTTAATGATTATGTTTCATCTGCACCATCATTAAGTTCAACTAATGCAGATTGTAGTGGAACAATAAACGATGGGACAGCAACGGTAGTCTCAAACGGAACCGCTGGTCCGTGGACTTTCATGTGGTTCGATTCTGCCGGAAATATGGTTTCGAGTACTACGAATTCTGGATCTAATACAAATACAATTAACAACTTAGGCTCAGGAACCTATACAGTGACTATCACTGACGGAGCTAATTGTAATTCAAGTGGCAGTGTCACAGTAGGTTTAAGTGCGTTTTCAACTCCTACGTTTAATCAAGTAGGTCCGGTTTGCGTAGGAGAACCTTTCTCCTTGCCTACGACAAGCAATGAGGGCATAACAGGTTCATGGTCACCAGCTCCTAACAATACAACAACAATTGAATATACCTTTACACCTGATCCAGGTCAGTGTTCGAATACCACAACAATGATAGTTCCAGTCAAACCTGCTCCATCTGTTACAATTTCCGGTGCGGGTGTAATTTGCTCTGGTAGTACAATTGATTTAATTGCAAATTTAGATGGTATTGACCCATCAGTTACTTGGAGCTCCTCAGATGGTAGTTTTTCCAGTACAACTGCTACTCTCACGACTTTTACTCCTTCAGTTACTTCAGGTTCAGTTTTTATAACTGCTACTGTTACTAGTCCAGCATGTTCATTACCCGCAGAGGAAACAATTGAACTTACAGTTGTTTCTTCAATTACTCCGGAATTTGATTCCGTAGATCCTATATGCTCGGGTAACACTTTTACGCTTCCGTCGACAAGTAATAATGGAATAACCGGTACTTGGTCTCCAGCTATAGATAATACAACTACTACGACCTATACTTTTACCGCTGACCCAGGGCAATGTGCTTCAAATGTAACCATGACTGTTGAGGTCCTACAGTCATTAAGCGGTTCGGATGTACAAACAGCTTGTGATTCATACACCTGGATAGATGGCAATACCTATACTACGAGTAACAACAGTGCTACCTGGGTATTGACTAATGCAAGTGGATGTGACAGTACCGTAACTCTTGATTTAACGATTACGAATTCAAATACAGGAACAGATGTACAAACGGCCTGTGACTCTTACACTTGGATTGATGGCAATACCTACACTTCGAGTAATAACAGTGCTACTTGGGTATTAACGAATGCAAGTGGATGTGACAGTACCGTAACTCTTGATTTAACGATTACGAATTCAAATACGGGAACGGATGTACAAACGGCATGTGATACATATACTTGGATAGATGGCAATACCTATACTACGAGTAACAACAGTGCTACCTGGACATTGACTAATGCAAGTGGATGTGACAGTACAGTAACCCTTGATTTAACGATTACGAATTCAAATACAGGAACGGATGTACAAACGGCCTGTGATTCATATACTTGGATAGATGGTAATACTTATACTACGAGTAACAACAGTGCTACCTGGACATTGACCAATGCAAATGGATGTGACAGTACAGTAACCCTTGATTTGACGATTACGAATTCAAATACGGGAACAGATGTACAAACGGCCTGTGACTCTTACACTTGGATAGATGGCAATACCTATACTTCGAGTAATAACAGTGCTACTTGGGTATTAACGAATGCAAGTGGATGTGACAGTACCGTAACCCTTGATTTGACGATTACGAATTCAAATACGGGAACAGATATTCAAACAGCCTGTGATTCATATACTTGGATAGATGGCAATACCTATACTACGAGTAACAACAGTGCTACCTGGACATTGACCAATGCAAATGGATGTGACAGTACAGTAACCCTTGATTTGACGATTACGAATTCAAATACAGGAACAGATATTCAAACGGCATGTGATTCATATACTTGGATAGATGGCAATACCTATACT
>QOQC01000076.1 GCA_003331365.1 Flavobacteriales bacterium
GCATTTGTTCCTATAAAACAATTTTCTCCAATTTTAGCACCACCAATTTCGATACCCCCTGAATTTAAATTGTTTGTCATTACCCTTGGACATACGTAGGTTTGAGCACCAATTTCAACTCCTCTAGCCAAGATCGTATCATAGCGAAGAGTTACATTATTTTTAACGATTACATTACCAGATGAGGAAACTTTGGAATCTACATAGCAATCTTCTCCAATAATAGTGTTGCTTCTCAATTCTATGTAGTCCATTAGGCAAGTCCTCTTCTTGATGACTACACCTGATCGCAGATGACAATAATTGCCAATTTCCACATCATCTTCAATGGTAACATTTTCCTCAATAATGTTGAAGCTTCCAATTTTTACATTTTTTCCAATTATTGCTTTATCGCTAATATTATTTTGTGACATTTTGTTTCTTGTTATCTACAATTTATCGTTTTGTAAATCTACATACAGTATTTAAATTATATAGCATTTTCAGGTACCTAAAATCATTTAATGGATGCTCCTATAGCTACTTGGAATATTTACAATTCTTTTTTGTAAAAATTTAGCATTTTTTTGATCATCTCGAATACAATCCTTGAATGCAGGTAGGGTATACATTAATTGCCATGATGGTCGTGCCATGATGCCTGCAGAAATACAAGCCTCTATAAATGAATTTCTTTCCTCTAAGGACTCCAACTGAATGCACATGAGCCAAAAATTAGCTTCGCAATGATTTTTTTCCCATTTAAATTTTACTCCAATTTTGTCAAAGTAACTCTTATAACGCTCTGCCAACTCACGTTTGTTTAATAAAAATTGATCTATTTGCTCGAGTTGAGCACACAACAAAGCTGCGTTTAAATTTGGCATCCGATAATTAAAGCCCAATTGATCATGATGGAATTCGTATGGATGAGGAACTTTTGCGGTCGTTGTAATGTGTTTAATTTCTTGAGCATATTTAAGATTATTTGTTAGGATCGCACCACCTCCACCTGAGGTTATGATTTTATTTCCATTAAAGGAAAGAACCCCGAGATCACCAAATGTACCTAATGCCTTTCCCTTGTACTTACTTCCTAATGCTTCGGCGGCATCCTCAATTACAGGAATACCCCAATTTTCACATATTTCACATATTTCTTCAATATTTACAGGAAATCCATAAGTATGCATTGGCATACAAGCAGCTATTTTATTACCCGTGTTTTTATTGATGCACTTCCCCTCTCTAATTTCAGCATTCAACTCAAGAAATATCTTAAGAGAAGATGCAGACATACCCATAGTATCGATATCAACGTCAACAAAAATGGGTTTAGCTCCACAATATTTTATTGCATTAGCGGTAGCAACAAAGGTAAATGCTTGAGTTAGCACTTCGTCATTTGCTTTGACTCCCACTACATGCAATGCCGCATGTAGGGCTGACGTGCCATTGACAACGGCAACGGCTTCAGCACATTTGCAATAGTTTGCCAATTCTTCTTCAAATTTGGACACGTATGAGCCAATACTTGATACGAATGTGCTATTAATACAATCCAAAACATATTCCTTTTCATTTCCCCCGAAAAATGGTTCATGCAATGGAATAGCATTTTCATTTTGTTGAAATGTATTTTTTATAAATGATATGATGTCAGAATAAGTCTTGATTTGAATTACATTTTATCGTCGAGATATTTTCCTTTATCGATGTAGTTTAGCTCAGGAAGTAGTTGAATTAATACAGCGGTTATTTCCTCTTTTGAAATGTCATTATCATTAATCCATTTTTGATATTTGTTTCGCAAATCAATAAGATTAAATGTATCTAATTGATCCGGTTCATTTTTTATGATGCCAATACCATGGTATTTATTCATGTCTAATATTTCATCTTTCATAAAAAACTCCTCAAATCCTTTTTCACCCGTAGTATCCGAATCAGTAAATAAACAAGGCCATTTTTTAGAACGAATCAAGTCTTTCGCTTTGCTTCGAGCTTCCTCTTCATTTTCACAAATGAAAGGTTCATAATTTAGCTCATTTAGATAGGAAATAGCTATTTCAGAAAACGTAATTAAATGAAGTTTTTCTGAAAGTTTTGGAAAGAAAACATCTCTATTTTCTCCAAAAATTGCTGCAAGCATACAGAGCTGACCTGATTCTTCAGGACTTACAAAATACCTCTTTACATCCTTTGGAGCTACAATAGGTTGTTGCTTTTGTATTCTCTGATTGAAACCATGTAATAAAGAACCGTCTGAAAATGCCACATTCGCAAATCTTGCAGTAGATATAGGTATTTCTGTACTTCTCGACATTAAAGATTTCTCCATAATTCTTTTAGTACCTCCCATAAGATTTACTGGGTTTGTTGCTTTATCTGTAGAAACACAAAAATATTTTTGACTTCCGTTATTAATGGATTGCGTAATACTTTGATCTGTATTGAAAATGTTTGTCTCAATCATTCTTAACAAAGTATAGGGGTCTTTTTCACTTCTAACATGTTTTAAGGCTGAAAAGTTAAGCACATAGTCATAACCTGAACTATTCCTCATAAAAGCATTAAAAATGTCACTTCCAATATCAATAGTAAAGGTTTTGAACTCTCCAGATATATAACCATAGGTGCTTCGTAAATCCCGTACAAGCTCTGTCATATTGTTTTCGCTTAAGTCAACAATATGAAGTAAGCTCGGGTTCCGCTTAAAAATCTGTTTTGCGACGGCTTGTCCTATAGATCCTGCTCCTCCAAGTATTAGAAAGCTTGATTTAGATATGATTTCGGTTAATTCGGATTCAAGTTTGATTAGATCAGCATCAAAAAGAGCCTCCTTTCTACCTATTAAATTTAATATATTCAAGATGTTTTTAAAATGGTTGATTCATAATACCATTTAACGGTCCTTTGCAAGCCCTCTTTCAATGAAAATTCAGGATTGTACTTTAATAATTTTTTGGCTTTGTCAATGGAGGCCAGGGAATGAGGAATATCACCTTTTCTAAACGGACCATAAATAGGCTGTATTGATTCAATTTCTGGAAGAAACTGCTGCAGATTCAATTTTATTTGCGAAAATAATTCATTTAAAGTTGAGCTTTCACCAAAGGCAACATTATACACTTCATTTAATGCATTATTGTTTGAAGTTGTTAGCGCTAAGTAGTTTATTTTCAACACATTGTCTATATATGTAAAATCTCTTGAATACGAGCCATCTCCATTAATGGTTGGCGCTTTTTTATTGATTAACAGGTCAGTAAACTTGGGGATAACTGCTGCATAAGCTCCTGCAGGGTCTTGTTTTTTACCGAAGACATTAAAATATCTTAGTCCGATGCATTCGACTCCATAGGTTTTTGAAAATACGTCTGCATATAATTCCCCGACATATTTTGTAATGGCATAAGGGGACAGGGGTTTTCCAATAACCTCCTCTATTTTTGGTAATGATTCAGAGTCACCATAGGTAGAAGAGCTTGCGGCGTACACAAAACGCTTGATACCTGCATCTCTCGTTGCGACAATCATATTCAAATAGCCATTTATATTGATGTCATTTGTTGTAACTGGGTCAGCAATGGATCTTGGTACGGAACCCAATGCAGCAAGGTGAAGCACGGCATCAGTATCTTTAACAGCCTGACGACAGTCAGCGAGACTTCTGATATCTCCTTCAATCAAGGTAAATTTATCATTGGCTAAAAATTCATGAATATTCTCTCTTCTGCCTGTGATGAAATTATCAAGACAAACCACCTCATGGTTTAATTTTAATAGATATTCACACATGTTGGATCCAATAAATCCCGCTCCTCCTGTAACTAAAATTCTTTTTAACATAAACTAAGTTTATATGGCTTCGCCAAGCGTAAGTCACATATCAATTTTGTGATTACGTGTAAATTATATAAATAACCATGCATCAGAATTAGATTTTTCGAATACATGACTTTGGTACATGAACGATGAAGCGTTGCTCCATACTTTCAATTTCTACAATGAGTTTGTGTGTACGCCCTTCATCGATAGAAGTTGCAATAATTCCTTGTAAAGGCCCACGAATAACCTTTATTTTTTCTCCTTTTTTAAATTCTTGAAACTCTTGTTTTTCAAATTCGACATTTTCTTGTAGAAGTAATTTTAAATTATTGATCTCATTTTGCCGAACAAGAGCTGGCTTACCTAGAAAATGTAAAATGGAATGAAAACCAGGAACATCGTACAATAAGCTTAAAGATTTTTCATTCGTATGAACAAAAAGAGTATTTGAAATTAAAGGAACGTCGACTTTCTTTTTTCGATCACTCCATTGCCTAATGGTCCGTTGTAAAGGCAAATAAACATGTAATCCTTTTGAATCTATCCTTTCAGCTACTTTTGCCTCAGCACGCGAACGTGTTTTAACTACGTACCAATTTAAGCTATTTTCTTTTTCCATAAATGAAGTGCAAAAAATGCACATTTAAACTGGATATCAAAGTTAAGAATTTATATATGTTTATCATCACATATATCGATAATTCAAATTAAATTTGCTTTCGTGTTTTTACATAATTGTTATTCGCTTTAACATCTGAAATTTTCAATAAATGAAGCATTTAAAAGATTCATATAAGCATAAGGGTAAAAGAAAAATATTAATTGCCAAGCTTAAAGAAATGGGAATATATGATGATGCTATTCTACAAGCATTTGATGCGGTGCCAAGACATTACTTTTTAGATTTGGTTTTTGAAGCACAAGCATATCAAAATATGGCATTTCAAATAGGTTCAGGCCAAACCATTTCTCATCCCTACACAGTTGCTTTTCAAACTCAGTTACTTGAATTGGAAAAGGGAATGAAGGTACTTGAAATAGGCACTGGTTCTGGTTTTCAGACTTGTATTTTATGTAAGCTTGGAGCCAAAGTTTTTAGTATTGAGCGTCATAAGGAATTGCACAAGAAAGCGAAGGCAATGATCGATTATTTGAAATTCTCAGCTCGTTTATTTTTTGGTGATGGATATAAGGGAAACAAAACTTATGGGCCATACGATAGAATTTTGGTAACTTGTGGCGCTCCAGAAGTTCCGGCTGAGTTATTGACGCAGCTTAAAAATGGCGGAATTATAGTAATTCCGGTTGGGGCTGGGGAAGAGCAAAAAATGATTAAACTCAAAAAAGACAGTAAAGGGAAAATTAGTGAAGAAGATTTCGGCACTTTTAAATTTGTCCCAATGTTAGAACGGAAAGTAAACTAGATAGATGAAAGTACTGATAATAGATGATGAAAAAGCCATTAGAAGGGCCTTGCGTGAAATATTGGAATTTGAGGAATGTAATGTAGATGAGGCTGAAAATGGAAAAGAGGGATTGGAATTGATTCAAAAAAATGAATATGATTTGATCTTTTGTGATATAAAAATGCCTGTAATTGATGGATTGGATGTACTATCTAGGACCATAAAGCTTAATGTTGAAACACCAATTATTATGATTAGTGGACATGGCAACATTGAAACGGCTGTTCAGGCCATTAAAGATGGTGCTTTTGATTTTATCGAAAAACCTCTTGATCTAAATAGGATTTTAGTTACACTTCGAAATGCCACTGACCGAAATAAGCTTGTTGAAGAGACCAAATCTTTGAAAACGGTAGTAAAGAAATTTAAAGGAAGTTCAATTGTTGGAGAAACGGATGCGATTCTCAAAATCAAGGAAATGATTGAAAAAGTGGCTCCTTCTGATGCTAGAGTGTTGGTTACAGGCGGAAATGGATCAGGAAAGGAGCTAGTTGCGAGATCTTTGCACGACAATTCGAATCGGAGAAAAATGCCATTTATTGAGGTGAATTGTGCTGCAATTCCCGCTGAGCTAATTGAGAGTGAGCTTTTTGGACATGTTAAAGGTGCATTTACTTCTGCGGTGAAGGATAAAAAAGGCAAGTTCCAGCTGGCTTCGGGTGGTACGCTCTTCCTTGATGAAATTGGAGATATGTCCGCAAGTGCTCAGGCAAAAGTACTAAGGGCTCTTCAGGAAAATGTGATACAACGAGTTGGTAGCGAAAAAGACATTAAAGTAGATTGTAGAGTTATTGCCGCTACAAACAAAGATTTAAGAAAAGAGATTGAAAACGGAAAATTTCGCGAGGATCTTTATCACCGTATAGCCGTTATTCTCATTCATGTACCTTCTCTAAATGACAGAATTGATGATGTGCCAATGCTTGCCAATCATTTCATAAAATTGATTTGTTCTGACCAAGGAGTTCCAACAAAACAATTTAATGACCAAGCCATAGAGGCTTTGAAAAAGATTAACTGGACAGGAAATATCAGAGAGCTCAGAAATATTATTGAACGGCTAGTTATACTGTGTGGTCCCGTTATATCGAAAGATGATGTGGAATTATATTCAAATTCAAATAAATAAAATATGAATGTGAAACTTAAGTCTTTAATTCCTCATCTTGTAGCATTACTAATTTTTTTGGTTTTTGCATCAATTTATTTTTCTCCATTATTTAAAGGATATCACTTAATTCAAGACGACGTTAATAAGTTTAAAGGTATGTCCAAAGAAATTGTCGATCACAGAGTAATGAACGAGACAGAACCTTTGTGGACGAATTCAATGTTTGGCGGTATGCCTGCTTATCAAATATCGGTGCTTCATTCGAATAATTACATCAATACAATTGACCAAATAATTAAAGTAGGACTGCCAAGACCTGCCGGAATTTTATTTATTGCAATGCTCGGTTTTTATATCCTTTTAATGTGTTTGAGGGTAAATCCTTGGCTTGCGATTGCAGGTGCGATTGCATTTGGTTTTTCAACAATAAATATATTATACCTAGGTGCGGGCCACATGAGTAAGGTAAATGCCATTGCATACATGGCTCCTGCATTAGGAGGATTGATACTTGCGTTTAGGGGTAAGTGGTTACTAGGAAGTGCTGTTTTTACCTTGTTTTTATCACTAAATCTTTCTGCCAATCATTTACAAATGACATACTACTTAATGTTTATTATGGCTTTTGTTGCGCTTGGTGAAATCATTCGAATTATTATTGAGAAACAATACAAGACTTTGATTCCAATATTGAGTGGATTATTTATTGGGGTGATCATTGCTATTTTACCTTCAATGAGTAATATTTTGACTACTCAGGAATACAGTAAGCATTCAACAAGGGGAAAAACAGAACTGACCATTGAGCCTGATGGAAAGAAAATCAATTCATCCAAGAAAAGTGGTTTAGATACAGATTATATATTAAAGTATAATTATGGTGAAGGTGAATTGTTGTCAACAATTATCCCTAATGCTAGGGGAGAGCGCGGTAATGTATTTGGTGAGGATGAAGATCTCATGGTTTACATTGCGGACAGAGATATCGAAAATGGTAAGGATTTTTCTAATGATGAAACATTTACTAAAGGCATAAATAGATATTGGGGAGGTCAAGCAATGAGTGGCGGTGCCTTTTACTTTGGTGCAGTCATATTTGTTCTTTTTTTCTTGGCTATTTTGTTTTTAAATGATGCTTTAAAATGGTCCCTTGTAGCAGTAGTAATTTTGGCCCTATCTCTAGCATCTAATGACCCAGGTGGAATGAATGACTTTTTTATTCATAAGTTCCCGTTATATAATAAGTTTAGAGACTCCAAAATGATACTGGTTCTGTTACAAATCATATTTCCGCTTTTAGCGATTCTTTTTATGGATGCCGTATTCAATGGAAGGATTTCTTTTTACAAAAAGCAAAAGTTTTATACTGCTGGAGGAGCTGTAGTTGTTTTCTTTTCTCTTCTCTACATTTCACCAAGTATGAGTGGAGACTTTATGACCTCTGAGGAGAATAAGCAATTCACAAAGATTTTGGGAGAGCAAGAAAAACCAGAGGTTAAAACTTATTACAATGATCTCAAAAAAGAAATAAAAGAAGCCCGTAAATTCTTATTTAAAAAAGATGTAGGAAGGGCATTGATCTTTTCTCTTTTTATTCTTGGGTTAATTTACGCTATGATTATTAAAAAACCTTCAATTTGGATTGTTTCAGGATCACTGCTTTTGTTAGTTTCAATAGATAATATTGGTGTTGCCTTAAGGTATCTAAATTCGGATGAAGATATCGATGATAAAAGGGGAGAAATGATGAATATTTCGATATTAACTGCTCAAAATTATTTGGAAGAAGGTGAGGAAATTCCTGCCTTAAATAAATATGAGAATTCGAAATTAGCTCTTCTGCCTCCAAATATTCCGTCGGTATCTGATATTAGTATCTTGGAAAGAGAAAAGAAGAATATTTCAAATTTTGATCAAAAAGTTGCTCAGTATAAAAAGAAAATGTCATCATATTATATGTTTGAGGAAATCAAAAGTGAAAAGACGAAGAATATTCTTTCCGAGTTTGCATCACTGAATCTTAATTCAGACTACAGAGTTTTAAGGCTTGGTAATCCATTTAATGAAACTCAAACGAGTTACTATCACAAAAGTATCGGTGGATATCATGGTGCTAAATTGAAGCGTTATCAGGAAGTTATTGATTTCTATATCACGAAAGAGCATGAAAACATTTACGCTAAAATTCAAAAAGAATTAAATAAAATGCATTTGCTTAGGCCTAAACTATATGATAAATTGCGTTCTGTGCAGAAGGAAGAAGAGAAACAAAAAATATATTTAGAATTTATTAATTCAACTGATTTTAATTACTTAGATTTTAATGAAAGTGATACAAGAGTTTTAAATATGTTAAATACTCGTTATTTCATCACCGGAGAAAAGTCTAACTCAAAAATTAATAAATCTGCATATGGTAATGCTTGGTTTGTAAGCAATGTTAAGATTGTAAAAACAGCAGATGAAGCAATGCAGGCCCTTGGAGATTCTAGTATTGATTTAAGGACTACTGCTGTAATACATAAGGACTTTAAAAACATTAAAACGCCTAGGAATATTGATTCGGCTAAAATCAGTTTGACTAAGTATGGTTTGAATCACTTAGAGTATACCACTTCAAGTGAATATGCTGGTCCTGCTGTGTTTAGTGAAATTTATTATCCTGATGGATGGAACTGTTATATAGATGGTAAACTGGTAGAACATTTTAGAGTGAACTACATTTTACGAGGAGTAATGGTTCCTGCAGGAAAGCATAAGATTGAATGGAAATTTGAACCCAAATCTATGGAAACAGGTTCATTAGTTTCGGGAATAGGTTCGGTTTTACTTATTTTGAGTTGTTTGGCTATATTTTTTATTGAAATCAAAAATATCAAAACAGCCGCCGATGAATAAAATCTTTAAGATTTCTTTACTGGTTGGAACTCGTCCAAATATTGTTAAGATCTCTCAGTTTAGTAGTGTTTTTAAGGAATATGATCATTTTGACTTGAAGATTATTCATTCCAATCAACATTACAGCGAATCTGTTTCCAGTATTTTCTTTACGCAATTTGGTATAGAGGCGGATGTAATTCTTCCCAAGTTCAACGGCGATGCATCTGCACATCTTGGACATATCATTCAATATCTAAGTGTAGAGTTAATGAATGATAAACCAGACCTATTGATTGTTGTTGGAGATGTAAACTCTACTCTTGCAGGGGCAATTGTCGCCAATAAGATGGGTATTCAATTGGCTCATTTAGAGAGTGGATTGCGAAGCTTTGACCGTCGTATGCCAGAAGAAATAAATAGAATAATTGTAGATGAATTATCGGATTATTATTTTGTTACCGAGCAAAGTGGTTTAGATAATTTAAGGAAAGAGGGTAAGAATATGAATCAAGTATTCTTAGTGGGTAACACAATGATTGATTCCTTAATTGCATTTAATCAAAATATTCAGAGCAAATCTTTTCCCTTTGAATATGATATGAACCTACCCTTTTTGGCAGTAACATTACACCGTCCGTCTAATGTGGATAATTTGGATGGTCTATTAAAGATATTGGCTCTTTTAAAGTATTGCTCAAAATATTTTCAAATCATATTCCCAATGCATCCAAGAACTAAAAAGAACATCGACATCTTTAATTTGACAGGTGATTTTGAGAATATTGCTCAGGTCATATATACTGAGCCATTGGATTATTTTACTTTTCAAAAGTTGATATCGTTATCTGGAGGTGTAATCACCGATTCCGGTGGTATACAAGAGGAAACGACCTTCATTGGCGTGCCTTGTGTTACACTGAGAGAAAATACTGAGCGACCGGTTACAATTGATATGGGAACCAATGAATTAATGGACTTTGATCCACCAAAAATATTGGAAAAGTTAAATCAATTGCGAGAAAAGAAAAGTCAAATTCCTCCTCTTTGGGACGGTCGTTCCACTGAACGAATTGCTGAAAAGTTAAATGAAATTTTTTCGGCCTGATGTATACAATGATTTTAGATGGTGAATATCCGAATGACATCAGAGTTAGAAAAGAAGCTGAGTCGCTTG
>QOQC01000077.1 GCA_003331365.1 Flavobacteriales bacterium
GGACAGCTTATTGTTTCTCACAAAACGGCAAGAATGCACAGTGCGTGGATTCGAGTTAATGAAGTGTTGAAAACAGGAGAAATTATCACAGGTCATGTGAAGTGTCGTACCAAAGGAGGATTAATTGTTGATGTATTTGGTATAGAAGCATTCCTTCCCGGTTCGCAAATTGATGTTAAACCTATTCGTGACTATGATATTTATGTGGGCAAGAACATGGAATTCAAAGTTGTTAAAATTAATGAGGAATTCAGAAATGTTGTTGTTTCCCATAAAGCCCTCATTGAAGCTGAACTTGAAGAACAAAAGAAACAAATTATTTCTGGTTTAGAAAAAGGTCAAGTATTAGAAGGAATTGTTAAAAACATTACCTCTTATGGTGTATTTATCGACCTTGGAGGTGTAGATGGATTAATTCATATTACCGACCTATCATGGGGAAGAGTTACTCATCCGGAAGAGCTTCTTGAACTTGATTCTAAAATCAATGTAGTAATTCTTGATTTCGATGATGAGAAGAAGAGAATTGCACTTGGATTGAAACAATTACAGCCACATCCGTGGGATGCTCTTGACGACAAACTTGAGGTTGGAGATAAAGTGACCGGAAAAGTTGTTGTAATGGCTGATTATGGTGCATTTATCGAAATTGCTGCAGGTGTTGAAGGATTAATTCACGTTTCTGAAATGAGTTGGTCTCAGCATTTGAGATCTGCGCAAGATTTCATGAAAATTGGAGATTCAGTTGAAGCAGTTGTTCTTACCTTAGATCGGGAAGAAAGAAAAATGTCTTTAGGTATCAAGCAGTTAATGCCAGATCCATGGAGTGATATTGAAACTAAATATGCTGTGAATACAAAACACACAGCTAAAGTTAGAAACTTCACCAATTTCGGTGTGTTTGTTGAGTTAGAAGAAGGAGTTGATGGATTAATTCACATCTCTGACTTGTCATGGCAAAAGAAAATCAAGCATCCATCTGAATTTTGTAAAGCAGATGAGGAACTTGAAGTAATTGTTCTTGAAATAGACAGAGAAAGCAGAAGGATTTCTTTAGGTCACAAACAAATTGAAGAAAATCCATGGGAAGTATTTGAATCTACTTTCACTGAGGGTAGCGTTCATCCAGGTACAATAATTGAAATGAAAGACAAATCAGGAATTGTATCCTTACCTTATGGACTTGAAGCTATTTGTCCTGCTAAGCACTTAAAAAAGGCGGATGGCGTAAATGCTACAGTTGAAGACGCACTTGATTTCCAAGTGATTGAGTTCAATAAAGACGCAAGAAAAATTGTTGTGTCTCATATCAGAACTCATGAGGAATACGAAGGAACGGCTAAAGCTCCTAAGAAAACAAGCTCGTCTAAAAACAAGCAGCTCCAATCAATTAACAGTAATGCTGAAAAATCTACCCTAGGTGATCTTGATGCTTTGGCTGAATTGAAAGAGAAAATGGATAAGAAAAAATAATTTATTTATTTATTCATATAAAGAAAGGGGTTCGTCCCCTTTTTTTTATTTAAGGATGTTGATTGTTTGAAACTTCACAATATCCCTTAATGAAATGGTAATAATGAAGTGAATTAATATGTAAATTTGTGACTTCAGAATGAGTGAACTAGGCTTACAAGAGACGGTTAAAAGTATTTTCTCTGCTTATTTGGAGAAAAATGGTCATAGAAAGACTCCAGAGCGTTTTGCAATACTGGGAGAAATTTATGGTTATGAGGGACATTTTGATGTAGAGTCACTCTACATTAAAATGAAAAACCACAATTATCGTGTTTCTCGTGCTACCCTATATAATACCATTGAATTGCTTATGGCATGTAATCTGGTTCGAAAACATCAATTTGGAGGTAATATCGCGCAGTTTGAAAAATCTCATGGCTCGAAACAACATGATCATGTCATTTGCACGGATACTGGTGAAGTAATTGAATTTTGCGACCCACGTATTCAGCAAATTAAAGCAACTATAGAAGAACTTTTCGATGTAGAGATTCAACATCATTCTCTATATTTTTATGGTTCTAAAAAACAAATTAAACAAAAATGAATCTGAAATTTTCAACGATAATCGAAGGAGATTGTAGCATAGTAATGCTCAGCGGTAAAATTCTTTCTGACGGAGATATTGAAGGTTTATCAAATCATATTGATCAGCTTACAAATTGGAAAGTCATCTTTGACCTATCACAACTGTCACATATCAATTCAAGCGGTATTTCTGTGTTTGTTAAAACAATGACTAAATGTAGAATCAATCATGGTGATCTTATGATCACAAACCCAAATAAAATGATTAGTCAGCTTTTTGAAATCACAAAAATGAATGAAGTATTCACTATTCAAAATTCAAACGAGGCGGCATTAAATCAATTCAAATAAATTCATGAAAGTAGATGTATTACTAGGCCTTCAATGGGGAGATGAGGGAAAAGGAAAAATTGTTGATGTATTGACCCCTAAATATGATATAATTGCTAGATTTCAAGGCGGTCCAAATGCAGGACATACACTTGAGTTTGAAGGAATTAAACATGTTTTACATACCATACCGTCTGGAATATTTCATTCAAATGTTATGAACCTTGTAGGGAATGGAGTTGTGATTGATCCAATCATTTTTAAAGGAGAGCTTGATCAACTAAAGCCATTCAACATAGATCACGAAAAAAGACTATTGATTTCTAAAAAAGCACATCTAATTCTTCCTACGCATAAATTGTTGGATGCGGCATCTGAAATGTCTAAAGGAAAAAATAAAATTGGTTCAACATTGAAAGGTATTGGCCCGACCTACATGGATAAGACAGGTAGAAACGGATTGAGAGTTGGAGATATTCTATCACCGAACTTTGAAAAAAAATACAAAACGTTGGTCGCAAAACACATCAATATTTTAAAACATTACGAGGATTTTAAATATGAATTAAAAGAATTGGAAGCGAACTGGTTTGAAGGAATCGAAACGATGAAAAAGCTTCAATTTGTGGATAGTGAAAATTATATCAATAAAGCACTTAATGAAGGTAAAAAAATTCTTGCTGAGGGCGCACAAGGCACCATGCTAGATATTGATTTTGGAACGTACCCATTTGTAACCTCCTCGAATACTATTACTGCAGGTACGTGCACAGGACTTGGTGTACCACCTAACAAAATAGGAAATATCATTGGTATCTTCAAAGCCTATTGTACCCGAGTCGGAAGTGGCCCCTTCCCTACTGAACTACATGATAATGATGGTGAACTTATGAGAAAAGAAGGACACGAGTTTGGTGCTACCACTGGCAGACCCAGAAGGTGTGGATGGATTGATTTGGTTCAATTGAAATACGCCATCATGATCAATGGTGTTACTGAATTATCGATGATGAAAGGTGATGTCCTGAGTATTTTTGATGAGATTAAAGCTTGTACGCATTATATGATCAATGGTGAAAAAGTAACGGACTTTCCATATGACATCAATGACCACGACATTACTCCTATTTACGAAAGTATTCCTGGATGGAAGGAGGATTTAACGAAGTTGGAAAAACTTGAAGATTCACCCGATACATTTGTATCTTATGTGAATTATCTTGAAAAACAATTAAATGTACCTATCCGCGTTGTATCTGTAGGACCCGATAGAAAACAAACACTGTCAAACGCCTAATGAAAAAAGGAAGAAATTATATAAAAACTGCGCTTTTCATGAGCGCATTTTTTTTGATGTCAAATGTGCTCTCTCAAAATGATATATTAAAGCTTCTTCCTGGGTCAAAAAAGGCCAATTATTATGAAAGTAATGACCTATTGAAATTAGAGGGAAATGTTCACTTTGAGTATCAGGGCAATACCATGTATTGTGATTCGGCCTACTATTTCGAAAAGCGTAAAATAGTTCATGCTTATGGTAAAGTACATATCATCAAAGAACAAGTTAACATGTTTTGTGATTCTGCATTTTTCAATGGTGAATCTGAACGTGCCAAGCTTTGGGGAGATGTGCGGGTTCGTGATCTTGACTATCGATTAAGAACAGACAGTCTGGAATACATCTCTGCCTCAGGACGTGCTATTTACAGAAACTATGGAACGATCCGAAAAAATGGTTCCAATGAAAAAATCGTAAGTAAAATTGGATATTTCTATCCGAAATCAAAAAACTATTTTTTTAGCGATAGCGTCGTATATACTAATGATGGTATTCGTATAACAACCGACACACTTTCTTACGAATACAGCAATCAAAAAACCATATTTAATGGAAAAACACACATCCGAAAGGACAGCATAAGGATGATTTGCAATTATGGTTGGTATGACACCAAATTAAATAAAGGTTATCTACATGGCGATGCAAGCTATCAAGATAGCTCACAAGTCCTTTATGCTGACACGATTAGCTATGACGAAAAAATTCAAGAGATCATTGCAAAGAAAGATGTTCATTTGATTAATGAAAAAAACAATTTTGTATTGCATTCTAACTTTCTTTATTCATCAGACAGTCTAAACCTGACCTATATTACGGATTGCGCCTTAGCAAAACTTGTTCAAAATAAAGACACCATATTTTTGCATGGCGATAGTCTATTCATTAGAAATGATAGCATTAAAAAAAAGAAAAATATTCAAGCTTACTACGGCGTCAAAATTTATAATAAAGAAATTCAATCCGTGTGTGATTCCTTGTGGCTTTCCCAAACCGAAAATCAAATTAAACTATACCATAATCCCATCGTGTGGTCTGAGAATAGTGAATTGAAAGGAGATTCAATCGTCATTTTGACAAGAGATTCAATCATTGACAAAATTTATGTTTATCGCAATTCATCGGCTATCATGGAACTTGATTCCGGTCTTCTTTATAATCAAATATCTGGAAAGAATATGATTGCATATATGAAGGAAGGAAAGCTCAATAAAACAGATGTTAATGGTTCCGCAGTGAGCATCTATTTTCCAGAGGACGAGAAAAAAACGGATAGTACGACGACAATTAAAAGAATGGGTTTAAATAAATTAATCTCATCAACACTTAGTGTTTATCTAGACAGCGGCGAGGTGGTAGGTATAAATTATGTCAATGAGCCCGTTGGTATCTTTTATCCAATGGACCAAATAAAAGAAAAGGATCGGTGGATTAATAACTTCAAATGGAACCCTGCCTTAAGACCTAAAGATGAATTTACTCTGACGGATCGTTAGATTCCTCAAAATCTTCCTCATCCCAACGCAAGACCCTTTTAACACCCTCTACTTCTTCAAATTTTCGAGTCAATTGCTCAAGGTGCTCCGTATCCAAAACCATAACTTTGATTCTTCCTTCAAAAACACCATCATCCGTATCAAACGAAATACTTTTCATATTTACATTTATTTGATTGGAGATGATCTCGGTAATCTTATTCACTAGTCCAAACTGATCGATACCGATGATTTTAATCGCCGCAACCCTTTCAACAAGTTTATCTGATTTCCATCTTGCCTTAATACATCTGTAAGCCATTTTAGACATCATATTTACAGAATTCGGACAATTAAAACGATGCACCTTAATTCCTGAGGAAACAGTAATAAAACCAAATACCTTATCACCTGGAATAGGATTACAGCATTTGGCCATTTGATAGTCAAAACCTTTAAAATCGTCACCAATCAATAAGGTATCTTTTTTGGAATCTAAAGAAACAAACTCTGATTCATATTCTTGAATAGTTTTTCTTTTTTTGCGAGGTGGTTTTTTCTCTGTCACAAACATTCCATTCACATGCTCCATTTCACGCATCTTAGATAAATCAATTTTACCTTTCGCGATGCGAAAATAAAGCTCCGTAATATTGGGCAAGCTATAGTATTTCTCTAAGAACATGATATTCTCAGAGCACATGTTTAAATTGTATTGTTTGAATTTTCTTTCGAGTATTTCTTTTCCGTCTGCAGCAATTCGATTTCTCTCTTCATTTAAAGAGGATTTGATCTTCGTTTTTGCTCTAGCCGTAACCACAAATCTTAACCACTCATCCTTTGGATGTTGCTTTGATGAAGTGATGATATCGAGTTGATCACCATTGCGCAATTCATAGGATAATGGCATTAATCGATTATTTACTTTAGCACCTATGCAGGTGTCACCAATATCCGTATGAATGTCATATGCAAAGTCCAAAATGGTTGACCCAGTTGGCAATACCCTGAGCTCACCCTTAGGGGTAAAAACATAAATTTCATCATTAAACAAATTCAGCTTAAAATCATTGACAAAGTCTAACGCGTCCGTATTCGAAGTTTCAAGTAATTCCCTGATTTCCGTAATCCAACGGTCAAACTTATTGTCATCTCCTTTCGACTCCTTGTACTTGTAGTGAGCGGCAAGACCTTTTTCGGCAATTTCATTCATTCGTTTCGAGCGAATCTGAACTTCAACCCATTTTCCTTGAGGAGACATGACAGTGGTATGCAAGGACTCATATCCATTTGCTCTAGGGGTTGAAATCCAATCCCTCAATCTTTCAGGACTCGGCTGATAATAATCAGTTACGATACTATATACTCGCCAGCAATCGGGTTTTTCGAGCTCTACAGGTGTGTCTAGAATAATTCGAATGGCAAAAAGATCAAAAACTTCCTCAAAAGATACGTTCTTGGAATTCATCTTTTTCCATATCGAAGAAATAGATTTTGTTCTTGCTTTAATATTAAAGACATATCCTTCGTGTGCTAGATGTTCTTTAACAGGGGCAATAAACTTACGAATAAACCGTGCTCTACTTTCTTGTGTTTCCTTTAACTTTGACCGAATTTCATTATATACATCCGATTCACAATATTTCATTGACAAGTCCTCAAGCTCAGATTTTACAGAATAAAGTCCAAATCGATGTGCCAATGGTGCATAAAGAAACTTTGTTTCCGATGCGATTTTTAGCTGCTTATCAGAACGCATACTGTCTAAAGTTCGCATGTTATGTAAACGGTCTGCCAATTTGATGAGGACTACTCTGAAATCATCAGAGATGGTCAAAATCATCTTTCTAAAGTTTTCAGCTTGAATAGACGAATTTTCATCAAAAACTTCAGGAATCTTGGTCAACCCATCAATAATCAGACGAACCTCTTTACCAAATAAATCTTCAATATCAGAAAGCGTAATATGGGTATCTTCAACCGTATCATGCAATAAAGCACAAATTACTGAGGTAGGACCTAATGTCATCTCCTCCGCACATATACGAGCTACCGCGATGGGGTGATAAATGTACGGCTCCCCAGATTTTCTTCTCATTTCTTTGTGCGCATCTAATGCTACATCAAATGCCTTACGAATGAGCTTTGTTTCTTTTTTGTCGCGATTCTTAAGCGCACGCATTAAACCTCTGTAAGCGTTAAGGATTTCTTTACGCTCCTGTTCTAAATTCACAGTTACAGAAGTTTTATTTTGATGCATTTATTTTGCAGGCAATAATTTGGTTTTTACTTCACCGAAACCAATACGCACTTTATCATTTTCACAATATCCTCTCATCGTCACGGTGTCACCATCTAAGATAAACTTTCTTTCAGTACCGTCAGGCATTTGAATGGGTTTAGTGCCTTTCCAAGCTAGTTCCAACATTGAACCATAAGAATCTGGTGTGGGACCTGAAATCGTCCCTGAGCCCAATAAATCTCCCCCTCTAACATTACAACCATTTACTGTATGGTGAGTAAGCTGCTGGGCCATATTCCAATACATATATTTGAAATTGGAATCACAAACCACTTTTTCTTCTGATCCATCAGGCGTAATACCAACTTGTAAATGGATATCATAAGATTTTTTGCCTTCAAATTTGAGATAGGACAATACCTCTGGGTCTTGCTGAGGCGTATCTACCTGAAATGGAATAAGCGCATCAAGACTGACAACCCAAGCGGAAATTGACGATGCAAAATTCTTTGCCAAAAACGGTCCCAGTGGGACGTATTCCCATTTTTGAATATCTCGAGCAGACCAATCATTAAAAAGTACCATACCGAATATATAATCTTCCGCTTCTTCTGTTGATATTGATTCTCCCAATGGTTTACCATCAAAAGTGATAAAAGCCATTTCAAGCTCAAAGTCAATCATTCGTGAAGGACCATAAACTGGTGGCTCATTGTCATTGGGTTTGGTTTGCCCTTTGGGTCTGTGAATGTCTTGATCTGAAATTATTACAGAAGAAGAACGTCCATGGTAACCCACAGGAATCCATAACCAATTTGGCAGAAGCGCATTATTAGGATCTCTAAACATGGTACCTACATTTGTAGCATGCTCACGACTTGAATAAAAATCCGTGTAATCACCAATTTCAACCGGCATCACCATTTCAACTTGTTCTATTGGAATTAATACCTGATTTACATGATGTTCATTATTCTGAAGTTCATTATTTTCTTTTTCCAATAAATCAGAGATTCTATTTCTCAATCTTCGGCAAGCCAATTTGCCTTTTTTCATTAAAAGGTTTAAACTATTTGAATCAAATGCCTCTGCTGAAAAAGGCAGATTATCCAAATAGCCCAATACATGAAGGGATTTCATATCAATGACAAAATCACCTATTCTCATCCCTACCCTTGGATTTAATTGGTCATTTTTAAATACTCCCAATGGCAAATTCTGTATTGGGAAATCAGAGCCTTTTTCTACATCTACCCAAGAAACTAAACTGGGATCATTTGCTTTAATCATAACTATATTCCTATTATATCAAACATTAAAACGAAAGTGCATAATGTCTCCATCCTGCACTATATATTCTTTTCCTTCTACCTTAAATTTACCAGCATCCTTAACGGCTTGCTCTGTTTTCAAAACAGTAAAATCAGTGTATTTCATAACTTCGGCACGAATGAATCCTTTTTCGAAATCAGTATGAATTACTCCTGCAGCTTGAGGGGCAGTCATGCCCTTTTTTATTGTCCATGCCCTTACTTCTTTTTCTCCCGCGGTAAAATAGGTTTGAAGGTTAAGAAGATTATAAGCTGAACGTATAAGCCGGTTCACACCAGGTTCTTCGAGAGTTAATTCATCCAAAAACATTTGTCGCTCCTCGTAGGTATCTAATTCAGTGATATCTGCCTCTATTTTTGCTCCTATAACAAGAACCTCTGCATTTTCATTTTCAACAGCAGCCTTTACCTGATCCACGTATTTGTTACCATTTATTACCGAAGCTTCATCAACGTTACAAACGTACATTACTGGTTTTGAGGTAATTAAATTAAACTGACGAACAATTTCTTGTTCTTCATCTGAAAAACCAATCGTTCTCACGGACAAGCTTTGCTCCAAAGCTTCCTTAATTTTAAGGGCAAGCTCATTTTCCTTTAATGCATCTTTATCTCCAGACTTAATAATTCTCGATATGGAACTGATTTTTTTCTCTATGGATTCTAAATCTTTGAGCTGAAGCTCAATATCAATGATTTCTTTATCACGCACAGGGTCAACCGTTCCATCGACATGTACAATGTTACCATCATCAAAACACCTGAGCACGTGAAGAATGGCATCCGTTTCTCGAATATTCGCTAGAAACTTGTTTCCAAGTCCTTCTCCCTTTGAAGCTCCTTTGACCAATCCTGCAATATCGAGTATTTCCATTGTGGTTGGAATAACACGTTCAGGATTTACCAGACTCTCCAAATTTTCAAGTCTCGAATCCGGAACAGATATCGTTCCAATATTGGGTTCAATAGTACAAAATGGAAAATTTGCTGATTGCGCTTTCGCATTTGATAAACAATTAAACAAAGTAGACTTTCCAACATTTGGTAGTCCTACAATACCACACTTTAATGACATGAGTAATTTTTTGGATTTCAAAGATAGCAAAGTATGGGTAAAAACATCCAATCAATTGAGTCTTATCAGGAGAAATTCGAGAAATGATTATTCTTCTTTTAAATCTATAAGAAAGAATATTCCTTAATTTTAATTTCGAATTTTAAATTATGAAACGTATCCTATTATTTTCAACTATTTTATTGGCTTTAATATCCAATAATTACCTTAATTCTCAAACATCGAACCATGTATTCGATAAATCAGATTCAGTAATCATACGTGAGCTATATAATATGGCTCTTTCAGAGGGAGAATCCTATGAAAACTTAAGGTACCTCTGTAAGGAAATTGGAGCCAGAATAACAGGCTCAACTGAAGCGCAAATGGCTGTTGAATGGGGGCAAAAAATCATGACGGAATATGGTTTT
>QOQC01000078.1 GCA_003331365.1 Flavobacteriales bacterium
ATATCATCAGGATTAGATTGAATATAAATTCTAAAATTCTCTGACGCACGTGTAAATTCTTCTCTATTCTTATAAGCATAACCCATATTGTAATAAGCATCCACTTTTTCGGAGAAAGAATTGGAGGCAGGTGATGAAATGAAATCCTTATAATAGCTTATAGATTCTCGATATTTTTTCAATCTGTAATACGCATCGGCCATCCAATATTTGGATATCGCAACCAGTTCTGGATCAATAGGATGTATAGAAACATCTGCAAATGCCTTAATGCTAGAATTGAACCTTCTTTTTGAAAATAGCTCGACACCATGGTTAAAAGAAATGGTCTGATATACCCTTTTTAAACGCACATCCAGGTTTGATAATTTATTCAGGGATTCTATGGCTTTTTTATAATTACTGGTTGAGGAATATACATTTATTAGGTACTGATAAACATCTTTTTTGCGTGGTGAATTTGGATAACGCTCAAGATAATTTTCAAAAGCACGCACAGATTCATCGTACGGATTAATGTCAATTTCAAAGGAAATAACAGCAAAATTGTAAAGAGCATCCTCTTTGATTTTAGGAATTGCCGTCATTTCTGAGGCACTCTCAAATGCGCTCCGAGCTGGGAGAAGTTTCTCGCTGAATAAATAACTTTCAGCTATTTGATACATCGCAATCTGCCCAAGGCTATCGTCAAATCTTGCGACCTCATCTAAAAAGTTGATTGCATTCTCATAATCTTTTAAACTGAAATAAGAATAACCCAATTCATAGGCATCATCTCTTGTTAATTTAGATTTTCTGGCATGCTTAATTAAGTAATCCGTAGCTTCTTGATAATTCCCTTTTTTGTAATGGGCATGTCCAATGATATGATTTACGTCCGCCTCATGGTTAATCAATTTACAAGCAAGAACCGTCGGTGCATACGATATCACTGCATCATGATTCTCTTGTTTGTGATATATCTGAACCACATAATAGGGAACAATGCCACAATAATTTACATTTTTTTCAAGCTCCAAAAATTGCTCTAATGCCAATTGATAAGATCCCCGTTCATAACATAAATGCGCAAAAAAGTATTTACTTGGCGCTGCATATTGTGATTTGCCATTAAGGTTTTCCCGAAAGGATTTAATAGCGAGTTCTTTGTTTTCATTTTGCAAAGCAGAATACCCTAGCTTAAAATGATACTCCTCTCTATATTTAGCATCTATATCTGCAGCTGTTAGTTCCTCAAACCAAAGCTGAGCGTCATCATAAGTTTCATCATTAAAAAAGTATCTCCCTATCTTAAAGCTAATAAGATTTCTATGGATGTTCTCCGGATAAACCCGATTGTATTCCATAAGTAAAGGAATGGCATCGCTATTGTAAAGTTCAAGTGCAGAAACTCCTTCATAATATAGTGCCTTTTGATATAATGGGTCGTTGGGATTATTACATATATTTATAAAATCCCTAAACTCCTTTTTTGCTGCTCCATACTGCAAATGAGCATATAGCTCTTCTGCCTTATTATATTTTTCATAAATACTATTATACTTTTGCGTTTGTTGTGAAAACAAAAACCCAGGGATGAGTATAAACCCGAACAGCCAATATTTTAAACCAATTATGCGCACTCTACAAATGTAAAAGGTCAAACAAAAGATGCCATTTAAAGCTTCAAAAGTTTTACACCTTATGATGTTAAGATAAAAACGACTCATCAATCAAAATAGATAAGATGATTCTGCAAATTTGTATAAACACATAATGTCAATGTCAAAAGTCGTTACTCTAAAGGAAGCTCAAATATTTCAGCAAGGAAATAAGGTGCTATCCAATGTTAATTTTGAAATTGAAGAATCTGAGTTCGTTTATTTGATCGGTAAAACAGGCAGCGGAAAAAGCAGCTTATTAAAAACCATATATGGGGAGTTGAAGCTCAAAGAGGGAAATGGAAGTGTTGATAACTTTGATTTGACAACAATCAAGTCAAAGGAAATTCCTTATTTAAGAAGGAAGATTGGTATTGTCTTTCAAGATTTTCAGCTACTCATGGATAGAAATGTGATTCAAAATCTATACTTCGTTTTGAAAGCTACAGGATGGAAAAAGAAAGAAGAAATTCATGACAGAGCTATGCAGTGCTTAAGACTTGTTGGAATTGAAGAACAAGCGCAAAAAATGCCACATGAACTGTCCGGAGGTGAGCAACAAAGGGTTTCTATAGGAAGGGCCTTATTAAATAAACCAAGATTAATTTTGGCCGATGAACCTACAGGTAACCTTGACCCTGAGACTTCTGAGGAAATCATGAATCTCTTGATTGCCATTGCAAAAGAAGAGAAAACCGCCATTCTTATGGCTACGCATGACATGCATATCGTAAATAAATTTCCTAATCGAATTGTTACAGTTCGAGATGGATTGGTTATCAAAAATGACTAAGTTATTTCTCCTGCCAATGATTCGGATAGGAGGGTTCTAATTTCATCTAAGTTGTTATAGTTTCCGAGTAAAAACATCAGCTTTGTTACTGCCGCCTCAGTGGTCATATCGCGGCCACTCACAACCCCTACTTTATTGAAAAAAGAACTCGTTTTATAGGCGCCTTGTTTTACTTCACCTGAACTGCATTGTGTAATATTTAAAACAACGCCTCCATCCTCTATATACCCTTTAATATATTTTTGAAATAAATCACTGGAAGGTGCATTTCCAGAGCCAAAAGATTCAATAACAATAGCTTGAGTTCTATGAATATCAAATAATTCTTTATAAATCTCTATATCAATTCCAGGATAAAGCTTAATCAAAGCCACAGGATTGGAAAGGTGTAATAAAAATTTGGGAGATTCTATTTTTGTTCTAAGCAAAGAGCTCCATTTATAATTAATATTCACTCCAGCAAGTGCAAGCTCCGGATAATTAGGGGACTGAAATGCTTCAAATTGATTAGAGCTCACTTTAGAGCTTCGATTACCTCTATATAAAGAATATTCAAAATAAACAGCAACTTCTTGAATAATTGATTCTCCATTTGAATCTTTTGCTGCCGCAATTTCTATAGCTGTAATGAGGTTTTCTTTGCCATCCGTCCTAATGACGCCAATAGGTAATTGAGATCCAGTAAAGATAATTGGTTTTGTGAGGTCTTGAATCATATAGCTTAATGCGGAAGCGGCGTAAGACATAGTGTCTGTTCCATGAAGAATGACAAATCCGTTAAAATTGTCATACTCTTCTTTGATTATTCTTGCGATTTCAATCCAATCCTTTGGTTTCATTTCTGAGGAATCAACTGGATTACTAAAACTTTTTGTGGTTATTTCAATTTGAAGTCTATTCAATTCTGGAATGTGTTCATATACACTATTGAAATCAACACTACCTAAATGACCTGACTCGGGATCCTTGATCATACCTATTGTGCCTCCTGTATATAATACCAATACCTCACTCATAATGTGAACTTTTGAATTTGAAATAAATCATATGCATTGATTGTTGTTCTATCAATTATTTCTGTTTCATTACATTCATAAATCTCTGATAGCTTTTCAACCACATAAGTCAAATACTTACTCTCATTCCTTTTACCCCTATATGGTCGAGGTGCTAAATATGGTGCATCTGTTTCCAATATTATATGGGACAAATCAATCCCCTTGATGATTGCTGGCAAGTCCGACTTTTTATAGGTTATTGTTCCCCCAATTCCCAATTTAAAGCCCCCATAGGATAAGATATGTTTGGCATCATCCATTGACCCAGAGAAACAATGAAAAACCCCTCTTAATTCTTTTGTGTTTTCCTCATCCAATACCTCAAAAATTTCAGGATAAGAATCTCTTGCATGAATTACAATTGGTAGATCAAATTCCTTTGCCCATTTTATTTGATTTCGGAATGCATCAAGTTGCTGTTTTAGAAATGTCTTGTCCCAATACAAATCAATTCCAATTTCTCCGACAGCTATGAACTGATGGCTCGCATGCAATAGTTTGTTTTTTATTAGTTCTAGAGTTTCAAGATATTTTTCATCCACAGCGCATGGATGTAATCCCATCATGGGTATACATCTATCATACTCAGAACATAAATTTAGCATTGGTTCAACAGACTCCAAATCGATATTTGGTAACAACATGAATTTAACTCCAGATTGAAATGCCCCTGCAATAACCTCATCTCTATCTTCATCAAACCTTGAGCTATAAATATGTGTATGGGTATCGATCATATTCAAAATAGGGATAAACTAACTCCCAATTGAAAGGGCATTAGCCGAACACTTTGTTCTGATGGAAATAAACTCAATGGATGAAATATTCCAATTAAAGACCAGTTTCTTATTCCTAACCGGCAATAAACTGAGGTATAGAACCACCTCATGTCCTGCATTTTATTTTCAAAATATTTTTCATTTTCATCCTCCCAATACTTTGTCTTAGAAAATATGGCAGGCTGTATACCCAATCTTGTCCCTAGGATTAACTTAACATGTCTCCAGCCCAATGACTTTAGTCTCAATTCAAAAGGGACATAGAACTGATGTATGGTTAGCTTAGAAAAGATTAGGCTGTCATTTGGGCTTGGGTATTCTGTATCTACTGACTCATGTTGCGTGTTAAAAAACACCCTATCAAGATTGTGATTTAAATAGGAGTATCCAAAACCTAATCCAAACGTCACTCGCTCCGTAGATTTTAACTGTATATCTTTATTTAAACTAATATGATAACCTATAGAATTCCACTTGTTTTCAAATGGATTAATATCTCCAATCCATGTATTATATGTTGCCTCAAAGATACATCTGTCATATTTCCTATAGTCGGCATCCTGAATGGGCTTATTGCCATTAAAAAACCAAAATAGTCCCGGTCTTTCCCTAGAAACCAAGTTTTCATCCTGCTGAGCGTGCAAAAACATTGGGAGGAAAAATAGTATAACGATTAGTCTCATTTTAAATCCCTTATTGATTTCTCCCAATTCCAAGCATCTTTAACTGCATCTTTAATGTCTTTTTTGGCCTTCCATTTAATTAAAGATAGTGCGTAGTCAACATTTGCATATATTTCTATTACATCTCCTGATCTCCTTGGGCCAAAAGAATAATTCAGCTTGATGTTATTTTCCTTCTCAAAAGTCTCAACAAGCTCCAATACGCTGGTCCCCTTTCCCGTACCGATATTTATAATTTCATTACACCCTTTTTGCTGAGTAAATAAATAGTCAATTGCTTTGACATGCGCTTCAGCAAGGTCTACAACATGGATGTAGTCTCGAATACATGTGCCATCATGTGTTGGATAATCATTACCAAAAATGGTGAGTTCATTGTGAAGGCCAGCAGCCGTTTGAGTTATGAATGGCAGAAGATTATTTGGTTTTCCAACAGGCAATTCGCCAATTATGCCTGATTCATGAGCACCTATTGGATTGAAATACCTTAGACTCATCATTTTTAAACCTGCTTGTGATTTAAATAGGTCCTCTATGATTTGTTCTCCTAACCATTTTGTATACCCATAAGGTGATGTTGGAATAGCCCTTTGGGTTTTTTCGTCAACCTCTTTAACTCCCGAAGGTTCCCCGTACACTGTACATGAGGATGAAAAAACAAATGGGATTTGTGGATTTCTTTTGATCAATCTCAAAATGGAATTTAACCCTGAAATATTGTTAGAATAATACTTCAATGGATTTTCGACTGATTCCCCAACCGCCTTATAAGCCGCAAAGTGAATAACTCCAGCAATATCAAAAGCTTGAAATACTTCGTCTATTTTATTTTGATCACAAACATCACATACCACATGCTCCGGCTCCTTTCCAATAATTTTTTTTAGACGCTGAATAACTGAAGGGTCTGAATTCCTGTAATCATCAACGATAACAGGTTCAAATCCTGCCCGAATCAACTCCACTACTGTATGCGAACCGATATACCCCGCTCCTCCCGTAACCAAGACCTTCTTTGTCATTTTTCAAAGGTAGAGAAATTCAATTATTTTTATAGTGTGAAAGAAAATGAATTTAATTTCAGATCAAGGCTGCCATCAAAGGCTTCTAAGCTCACTTTACTGAAATTAATATTATATACCATCATATCCATTGGTATTTTGATTTTCTTATACATGAAATATTTTTGAATTTATAATTATCGATATGCTTAATTTACTTCTTTTCTTACTCTTATTACCCTTTGATTCTTCATCAGACATACATGTCAATATTAAGGGAATAGAAGAATTAAAAGGATCCATGTATATAGCTGTTTTTGACGACCCAGATTCATTCCCTCAATTTGGAAAACAATATAGAGAAATGGTTTTACCAGTGGGGAGCAAGGAGATCAGTCATACATTTAAGAATCTTCCAGACAAAGCATATGCAATAGCTGTATTTCACGACATTAATGATAATGGAATTTTGGATAAGAATGCCTTAGGAATTCCTCTTGAGTCTTATGGGTTTTCAAGAAATGCGAGATCGAGATTTAGCGCGCCACGATTCGAAGAAGCAAAGATTGACCTAAAAAAAAATCTTGAAATTGAAATTAATATTCAATAATAGTAGGAAATTTATTCAAACTCCATTAAGACCTCGCCTTTGTCAACAACTTGTTCCTCACTGATAAAAACCTCCTTGACAACTCCTTCACCGTCTGACTTTAAGATGTTTTCCATTTTCATGGCTTCTAATGACAATAACGAATCTCCAATCTTAATTTGATCTCCAGCTTTTACCATTATTTTAAGGACCCTGCCAGGCATTGGAGACGCTAATTCTTTTAACTTTTTAACTTTTTGCTTATCTAAACCCAACTGAGAAATCAGGTCCAATAACGCATATTTTCTCTTCACCTCAAATACCCTGTGATTCAATTTTAATTTGAGAAAATGGTTTTCTAAATTTTGTTCTAAAATTTCCCCATTGTATTTTTTACCATTGAAAAAAACCGTAAAAAACCGTCTGTCTGACCATTCTATTTTAGCATTGCCTTTTGGTGTTTGGACCTCTCCATCAATTAAAAAAACATTACTCTCTGACATGTAACAAATTTATCAATTCTTATTGAACTCGGGTAAGCATGTATTTAATATCATTTTCTGATTCAATGGTCTCTGTATGGTGTTTTTCAGATAAAGCCTCGAAAACTATTTCATTCGCAAGGACTTCATCAGAAATATACTTTTGATTCTCTTCAATAGCTCTTTTAATTAATTCTGAAGATTGAATACGAACGGATATTCGATCCGTAACCTCAAACCCCTGCTCTTTTCGAGAATTTTGTACCCTATTGACAACCTCTCTTGCAATTCCTTCAAATTTGAGCTCATCCGAAATTGAAATATCCAATGCCACCGTTAAACCATCTTCATTGGAAACAAGCCATCCAGGAATGTCTTTTGTGTCAATAACAACATCATTAAGGTCTAAAACAATATCCTCTCCATTGATCTGTCCTCGCCACGAACCATCTGCTTCAATTTTAGAAATTTCAGCCGATGACCAAGTCGAAATGAGCGAAGCGATAGCCTTCATGTGCTTGCCATATTTTGGGCCTATTGTCTTAAAATTAGGCTTAATACTTTTTACCAAAATATCATTATCCTCAGAAATCAATTCAAGTTCCTTAACATTTACCTCTGAAAGAATCAGGTTTTTTACGTGATTTAAATTCTCAGCAGTTTCCCTATTTAAAGTGGGTACCATAATCTTTTGAAGGGGTTGTCTGACTCTTAATCTCTCTTTTTTACGTAAACCTAAAACTAATGAGCATACACGTTGGGCGAGATCCATTTGATTTTCTAGTGTCTGTTGTATAATGTCCTTTTTTGAGATAGGGAAATCCGCAAGGTGTACCGACTTTTTATCCGACTTCTTAGACCCTTTATTCAAGTCCAAATACAATTGATCCATAAAGAAGGGAGCAATAGGAGCAGATAGCAACGCAATGGTCTCAAGACAGGTATACAAGGTTTGATAGGCAGCGATTTTATCTTTTGGATTGTCATTTTTCCAAAATCTACGCCTGCATAACCTCACATACCAATTCGAAAGTTGTTCTATTACAAAATCTTGAATAGCTCTTCCCGCTTTTGTAGGTTCATAAGAAGAATAACAATCATCCACAATGTCAATTAATGAATTTAATTTTGAAAGAACCCAGCGATCAATTTCAGGACGGTCTTGGAGAGGAATTTCGTCCTCTGAATAATCAAAGTCATCCACATTTGCATACAATGAGAAAAAGGAATAAGAATTATATAAAGTACCAAAGAACTTTCTTTGAACCTCAACAATGCCATCAATATCAAACTTCAGATTATCCCATGGTTGCGCGTTGGTTATCATATACCACCTTGTAGCATCTGGGCCATATTTTTGAAGTGTCTCAAAAGGGTCTACTCCATTACCGAGACGTTTTGACATTTTTTGCCCATTTTTATCCAATACCAATCCATTTGAAACCACATTTTTGTAGGCTACTTTTTCAAATACCATCGATGAAATAGCATGCAGTGTATAAAACCATCCTCGTGTTTGATCTACCCCTTCTGCAATAAAGTCAGCAGGATAAGAGGCGTTGTTTTCAATTTTATCTTTGTTTTCAAAAGGATAATGCCATTGGGCATAGGGCATAGAGCCAGAGTCAAACCAAACATCCATTAAATCAGACTCTCTCCTCATGGGTTTACCTGATTCAGAAATCAATACAATAGCATCGACGATATGCTTGTGCAAATCAACCTTATCATAATTGTCATTGCTCATATCACCTGGGACAAAATCAGCGAGTGGATTATCTGACATCAACCCAGCTTCAACAGCTAAATGACATTCATTTTTTAAATCTTCAATAGATCTAATGCATTTCTGCTCCAGGCCATCTTCTGTTCTCCAAATAGGGATAGGAATTCCCCAGTATCTCGAACGGGAAAGATTCCAATCATTTGCATTTTCCAACCATTTTCCAAAACGACCGGTTCCAGTTGATTTGGGTTTCCAATTGATGGTATTATTTAATTCTACCATCTTTTCTTTGTAGTCCGTGACCTTGATAAACCAAGAATCTAAAGGGTAATATAATATGGGTTTATCTGTTCTCCAGCAGTGTGGATAGCTATGCTCATATTTTTCCACTTTAAAGGCCTTGTTTTCCTCTTTCAGCTTTACAGAAATAAGAACATCCACAGACTTTTCCGGAGTCTCATCCTTACCGTAGTATTCATTTTTTACATACATACCCGCAAAATCAGAAACCTCTTTTCTGAATCTGCCCTGAAGATCCACAAGTGGAACTAGGACTTCTTGTTCATCTCTTACAAGCATTGGAGGGACTCCAGCATCTTTCGCCACTTTTGCATCATCAGCCCCAAAGGTTGGTGCAGTGTGGACAATTCCCGTTCCATCCTCGGTAGTCACAAAATCACCTGGAATAACCTGAAATGCATTTTCGGCATTTTCAGCGGGGAGACAATAGTCAAGCAATTGCTCATAACGAATACCTACCAAGTCTTTTCCGTTACAGATATCACCAACGAAATAAGGAATCTTTTTATCTCCAGGATTGTATTGATGAAGGTCGTCAATACTATCTACGGCGAAAAACAATTTTGAAAACTGATATGAAACTAAATTTTTAGCCAACACAACATTCGTTTTCTCGTGAGTATATTGATTGAATGTAGTTACACAAACATATTCGATTTTTTCGCCAACTGTAAGCGCAGTATTCGAAGGAAGAGTCCAAGGTGTAGTTGTCCAAGCTAAAAGAAACAAATCTCCTTCAATACTGAAAGGAGCTTGAGCCGGATTAATGACCTTAAATTGAGCTACAGCCGAGGTGTCTTTGACATCCCTATAACATCCAGGCTGATTAATTTCATGAGAAGATAAGCCTGTTCCAGCCTTTGGAGAATAGGGCTGAATCGTATATCCCTTGTATAATAAATCCTTTTTGTATAATTCTGAAATAAGCCACCAAACGGATTCCATATATTTGGAATGATAGGTCACATAAGGCTC
>QOQC01000008.1 GCA_003331365.1 Flavobacteriales bacterium
TCTGCTAATGATAATAATTCAAAACCATCTCCAAGGAGTTGTTGAATTTCTGCTGTCTTATTAGCATTATGTGTTGCAAAAATTAGCTTCATTAGCTGAATAGTTTCATGTATTCTTCTTTATATGCTAAAACAGAATATTTATCTCGAATAGTTTCTTTTCCAGCCATTCCAATACGCTTTCGCTCCGTTTTATTTTGAATCAACTTTTCGATAGCATATTCCCATTCATCTATGGTCTCCGCGAACAAACCATTCTCGTTATCATTTACAATCGTATTATTCACTCCAACAGGAGAAACTATTGAAGGTATTCCTAAAGCCATATATTGTAGACATTTAAAACCACATTTACCCTCCGACCATATGTCATTCTCGAGAGGCATTACTCCTATCGATATTTGATTTAAGTCTTCAATTTCGGTTTCTAAATTCCATTGAATATATTTCAATGAAGTCAATTCATAATCAGGACGTTGATTAGAAATAACTCGAAACTCAAAATCATAACACGTTTCAAGTTTTTTAATAATTGGAACTATGAAATCTAAATACCGCATCGTAGTATGGGTTCCCGTCCAGCCAATAATAACCTTTTGATCATATTCTGTATTCAAATTATGATAATTCAAAGTATCAATGGTTGTAGGAATGATATTTACATTAGAATTATAGGTCATAGCATAATCAGCTAGATAGGAATTACCAACAGTTACTTGATTTGCCCATTTAATACAATACTTCACCTTCCAATAAGACTTAAGTCGATGCACTTTAGCATTCGACTCACTATAATTAGGGAGCCAAATCGCATCGTCAAAATCATAGATGTATGGTTTTCGAAAAACCTTAGCTATTAAAAATTCGAAAATGGGAGGTCCGATGTGCGCTGCCTCTCTATGGATAAAAACATAATCATATTTATAAATAAAAAATATCGTTTTCCATCGTCGAACAAAACTTCTTAAGATTCCAGTAAGTTTTTTAAAAAAACCTCCTTCCTTGTATAGTGCGGACCATGTTTTTAAATCCAAAAATGGTTCAAAATGAATTTGATAACCTTTTTCTTCTAGCAAAGGTATATATTGTTCAAATCTAAACCTCTGAGAAGGCGCCTCATTCTGAGGATATGGCACAATGAAAATTATAGACTTCTCCTTATTGGTTTTCATCAAAACATAATTTTTTTATACACGGCAAAATATGCATTTACACCATTATGAAGACTGAAATAAGAATTGGCTCCTTCAATAGTTCGATTTCTATCAAAATTAGAATCAGATATATTATATGTCAGAATTTCCTCAGAGGGTATTACGGATCCGGCATTATATTTTCTTATTAAATTAGCGGTGTCACCTACTCCATCATTACAAATGATTGGAATTCCCATAGACATTAATTCCCCTTGTTTCGTGGGAGAACTTGCCTTTTTTGAATATGCAGGTAAAATAAAAAATACAGCACAAGTAAACAGGCTCATGTAACTGGGCATTTCATGATGCAAAGCAGATACAATTTTAACACTGTTGGAATCTACTTCTAATTTTCGTGCGGTATTTCTAATTAAATCTGGACTCTCCTTTGTAACAAATAGAAAAAGGGGCTTTTCCTTGTCTTTGGTAAAACGCTTAAAAAAAATTAACATCTCTTCAAGCATATACCATGTGCCAATGGAACCCACGTAACCTAACACATATTGATTCTCATGAATATCTAAATTTGACCTGATCTTTTGTTTTTCAATTTCAGTTACAACATCGTGTCTAAACTTCTCGGTATCAACACAACATGGTATAACCTGTATTTTATCATCAGAATCATTCAAAACATTCCAAGTTGAAATTTCAGCTTTCCCTGCTGATGTCAACGAAATAATATGGTCTGACTTTACAAGAAATTCAACTTCTTTTTTCTTAAAATATTTATAAACCACTCTGTAAATGGGGTTATCAAGATTCCATATTTTTCCGTCTACCCGTTCATCTGCCCAAAATCCACGCATATCAAATAGAAAAGGTATTCTATATTTTATTTTAATGGATAAAGCTACCAAAGCCGAAATATAGCTTCGGCAGTGAACCATATCCACTTGATACTTTTTATGGATTTTTTTTGATTTCCTTTTCATCTTAAACACGTCCCAAACGGTCGAAAGCAAAGGAGGCCGCTTGGTATACATTAATGGATGCCATTCAATTTCATTTTCACTACAGATTCTTTCAATGACTTTTCGATTTTGCGTATATCTATTCGGCTTTTCAAAGCTAACAAGATGAAATTTATATCCTTTTTTTGAAAGTCCAATAATGTATGGCAGCACTTGAGATTGTCCTAACGGATCTGTCATCCCATCATATGAAAGATAAAGGACATTTTTTGTCATTGAAACAAAGATAGAGCAATCCTAAAAATAAGTGGTATAACCAAAGTGAATTTTGCTTGATCTAAAATCGATAGGGTTAGAGAATTTTTTACCCAGTGCATATGTAATATTAAAAACTCCAATTTTTGAACCAAAAGAAATTCCTGCACCAAATCCAAATGGCTTATCCTTAAAGTATTGCAAGGCTCTATTTTCATACATACATTGATCGTAAAAGATAAATACATTACTATTCTTATCCAGTAAAAATCTATACTCAACAGTGAGCTGAGCTTTTACAGAGGCAAAAAGTTCTTCCTCATTAAAACCTCTAAGGTTATTTAGTCCACCAAATCGAAAAAGTTCATTTTGATAAATTACTGGACTAGAATACAAATCAAAATCTCCAGCTAAGAGAAGAACATGTCTTTTGAAAATCTGAATAAATTCTTTATACTTGAAATGCCCAGTTAGTGTAGTGTTGCTTGTACTAATTGAATCAGAATTCAGCCTTCTTTGTCCTATATATATTTTACTTTCAAAAATTCGTCCCTTTGAAGGATTGACGATATTATCTAGCTCTTTTTTTTCTATTGAAAGACCATAAGCATTGGTGCTATAGGAACTCAAAGACTCAAATTCATTACTATTATCTGCCCCGCTCAGTACATTTGAATTGATATATCTGTAATGGGCTCTAAAAAGTAATCCATTATTTAGCCTATACGACACATTAAATTCGGCATTGAGGTCCAGGAAAGTAGAATCACGCTTGTATAATAGAAAATTAGCAGAGGTACCAAATGGACTTTGAAAAAGAAAAGGATAATCAAAATGAATATTCAAGCGTTGGGTCTGGGGCCTGATGCTTCGCCAATTGAGTTTAAACAATTCCCCTTTTTTTAAAGTATTCTGAAGCTTTAAATTTATCTCACCTGTTAAAGCCATTCTCTGACTCACGGGATCTGGTTGAAGACCAATCGCCCCACGTAAAAAACTTGCCCTATCTGACTTTAAGTACAAAAATATTTCATGACCCTCACTTGTATATAATATTTCGGAAGACTTAATTGTGTTGATGAAATTATTTTGCGCAATCTTATCATCTATTTTAGAAATCGCATTTTCATTATAGGCATCTCCAATGGAGATTCCAATGATGCTTTGTATGGTATTTATTGAAATACTTGAATCACCCTTAATATGAACTTTCTTGAGCACACTGTATTTCCCTTTTGAAATATGGAGATTGGACGAAATTTGATTTGATTTAATTGTAACATTATTGAGTTGAATATTTACAAATGGATAACCCGAGTTTAAATAGCCAGTAATCTTATTCTCTAAGTATTGGGCAAAGTTTTTAGGACTAAAATAATTTTCTGTACTTACCCTATTGAATATCCCTTTATTAATATCAATCGAATCAAGCAGAAGTATTTTACTGAATTTTGATCCAAGGTTCACTATGCATTTATTACTTGAATCCTTTAACGAAATCTCATTCAAAAAATACCCCCTCTCAATGAGGTCCAAATTCAATTCTCGTATTTCTTTTTGAATATTTTGATTTTTTTTTGAAGTATCACATTTTAAATACTTGGGAAGCTTCAGTTTTCCCTGAATATCATTATAATGTATTGTGTAAACCTCTTGCGTAATCCCATATTTCATTGATATTATGGGAAACAAAAGCAAAATTAACCATCTATGTATTTTCACGTATTGCGATGTAAGATATTCCCTATAAAATTCCATTTTTTAATTCCGAAATCCAATATTTTTTAAATAAAATTGTAACTTTAGAATTGCTAAGCCCGTTAGATAGATACGAACAACAAAATTTTACACTATGAAATCGAAAGTAACATTAGTATTTTTACTCGCCTTTTTAACCACGATTTTAATTTCATGCGGAGCTGGTAGAACAGCAAGCTGTGATGCATACGGAAGTATCGATAACGTACAGATTGAAAACCAAGACCTGGCTTCAAAATAAATAAATCGTTTTAAAGCATTTTACAAGCGTTTTAAATACTTTCCCATTTCGGTTTGTATTTTTAACGCTTCTTTTTTTGCACCAAATGCAAAATTTTCAGATTGGTCGGCATAGATAATAGCCCTTGAGGAATTCACCAAAAGACCACACTCCTTATTTATTCCATAAGCTACAACCTCCTTTAAAGATCCACCTTGTGCACCAACTCCTGGCACCAGAAAAAAATGGTTTGGAGCTAGTTTTCTCATTTTTGCAATATCCTCAGATCTCGTAGCTCCTACTACAAACATCATGTTTTCCTCACTCCCCCATTCTTTGCATTTTTCAACTACGGCCTCAAAAATTGGAATATTATTGGCTTCTAAAAACTGGAAATCCCTAGCCCCTTCATTGGATGTCATGGCTAAAACTACTGCCCATTTATTTTCATGTGTCAAAAAAGGCTTAACACTATCTGAGCCCATATATGGAGCAATGGTCAATGCATCACAGGAATAAGTCTCAAAAAAAGTCTTCGCATAATACAAGGAAGTATTACCAATATCTCCTCTTTTAGCATCAGCAATGATAAGGCATTCTTTTGGAATGTAATCAATAGTCTTCTGAAATGATTGCCAACCAGAAATTCCCAGACACTCATAAAAAGCTAGATTTGGTTTATATGCGACACATAAATCACTTGTTGCATCAATAATGGCTTTATTGAATTCAAATATTGGATCACTAGTTTCCAAAAGGTGTTTAGGTATCTTATTCAAATCTGGATCTAAACCCACACATAGAAATGATTTTTTTTGAAATATTTGATCAATTAATGCCTTTCTATTCATCCTTATTCTCCTTTTAGTTTCTCAGCATTTTCAGCCATCTTCAAAGCATCTATCATTTCCTGTACATCACCATTCATAAATGAGCTTAGATTATACATGGTTTTATTAATTCTATGATCTGTTATTCTTCCTTGAGGATAATTGTATGTTCGAATTTTAGCAGACCTGTCACCGGATGCAACGAGGGTTTTTCGGTGCTCTGCCCTTTCGTTCTCAATTCTATCAAGTTCTGATTGGTATAACCTTGATCTTAAAACAGAAATTGCCTTTTCTAAATTTTTATGTTGGCTTCGACCATCTTGACATTCTACTACAACACCCGTCGGTATATGGGTTAATCGGATTGCAGATTCTGTTTTATTAACATGCTGACCTCCAGCTCCGGAAGCCCTAAATGTGTCGCGTCGCACATCCGTCATATCAAGTTCAAAATCGACATCCTCTGCCTCAGGTAATACTGCCACAGTAATTGCTGATGTATGAACTCTACCTTGAGACTCAGTTTCAGGAACACGCTGCACTCTATGTACACCTGATTCAAATTTCAACATGCCATAAATTCCTTCTCCTTCAATACTCATAGAAATTTCCTTATATCCCTTTACCGTGCCTTCAGACGAATTGATTATTTCATGCTTCCAAGATTTTTCCTTAAAATACATGGTATACATTCTGAAAACATCTTCAACAAAAATACATGCCTCATCTCCTCCAGTTCCTGCTCTCAATTCAATAATCGCATTTTTATCATCCTCCGGATCCTTTGGAATAAGCATAATTTTAATTTCCTCCTCCATAGGAGGCCTTAACGTCTCTAATTCTTCAATTTCTAACTTTGCCATTTCCCTCATTTCCGGATCAGTTTCTTCCTCTAATAGTGCTTTTGAGCTCTCTAGGTTGGCAATTAAGTTATTGTACTTTTTGTAGGTTTGGTCAATAATCTCAAGATCCTTGTACTCCTTATTTAATTTGACATATCGCTGCATATCGGCAATAATATCAGGATCGGTAATTAAATTACCAACCTCAATAAATCGAAAATGAATGGCTTCTAGTTTTTGGAGTAAATCGGACATTCTCTACTAATTGATTTATTTGCTAAAATAATTATAATTAAACGAAAGAATTACTGAAAACACAAAATGCCACAAACTTTGTGGCATTTTTAAATTTTACATATTGTTTTATCAGGAATCGATTGAACCTTGAACTCGTTTCATGAAATTATTAAGAGCTGCTTTTTTACCTTCACCCTCTTTCATTAATTGATGAACCTCAAGGGCCCCAGACATATTGGACAGAAGTTCTCCGATAACATCTATCTCTTCATCTTTAAGAGATTCAAGATCAATCAAGTCTTCCAATGTCTCCAATGTCTCAACAACATAGTCCTCATCATTATTCTCAATGAAATTTACAATATGTTTAATGACTGGTAAGCGCATTGAGTACTTTTTCTATCGTTTCAATTTTATTTCCTTGCGCCTCTTCCACAAGATTTCCATCATAAAAGCCAGCAAATGTGGGCAGATTATTTACGTTGGCCATTTTTCTTGAATTTGGAAATTTTTCTGCATCAATGTATATAAATAAAATATCCTCATGTTCACGCGAAAACCTCTTAAACTTGGGCTTTGTTATTTTGCAGTTCCCGCACCAAGTGGCGCCGTACTGGACCATTACCTTTTGGTTTTGGGCCAGTTGCTCATTTAAATCATCTGCAACTGCTTCGACGAACATGTTAGTGATTACTTAAATAATCAGCTACTCCATCTCTTGTTGCATCCATGGCATCTTTGCCTTCTTCCCAATTGGCTGGGCAAACCTCTCCATGCTTTTGATTGTGAGCGTAAGCATCAATCAATCGAAGTACTTCTTGAACATTTCTACCTACAGGGAAAAAATTTACAGACTCATGAAAGACAAAACCTTCTTCATCGAGAAGATATGTTGCCCTGTATGGTACGTTATCACCTTCACCTGGCTCCTCCTCAAATAAGTTAAAGTCAAGTATGTCTAATTCCATAGCCAAGACTCTTGTTGAATCCGCAATTAAAGGAAACTGAACCCCTTCAATGCCTCCGTTATCTTTCGAAGTATTCAACCATGCGAAGTGAACTTCAGCTGTATCACATGAGGCTCCAATCAAAATTGTGTTTCTTTTCTCAAATTCTTTGGCTGCTTCTTGAAAAGCATGAATTTCAGTTGGACAAACAAAAGTGAAATCTTTTGGGTACCAAAACAAGCATACTTTCTTTTTGTTATCTAAAGCTTGTTTAAGCACATTAATTTGAAATGCATCTCCCATTTCATCAATAGCCTTTACAGACATATCTGGGAAAGTTTTACCTACTAAGGACATATTTTTATTTTTTAATTAATAATTGTTTTCTGGTTGTAAAATTATAATATTCTCTGTGACAAAGAAGAAAATTCATTTCTTCTACAGCACTTCGAAAAAACACCTATCATAATGATTTTGTTTTTTCAAATGTCAATTAAATTATTTTTTCTTCCCTGATGCTTTTTTTACAAAGTCATCATAGCTCAAATGCTTTTCCTTCATTGGTACATTCTTTTGAAAGTAATCTGAAAGCTTCTTTTCCGTCAAGCGGTCATATATTCCATTTACTTGTTCCTTATCTTTCAAAAGCTTCATTGCCGTTTCAGTCAATTCCTTGTCATCTGGAGCAGGCATTCCATATTGTGCATAATTAGACACCAAAAGAGACTTGGTGAAATCCATTACTTCTTCATTGGAAATCTGTATGTCATTATCTTTAAAAATCTTTCCTTGAATCAACTGCCATTTCATAGACTTTAAATACCCATCGAATTCTTTGTCCAAAGTATCATCATCTATTGGCTTTTCATTTGATAGCTTGATCCATCTTTTCAAAAAGCTCTCTGGCATTGAAATTTTCGTTTTGTCCATTAAATATTCATAAATACTTTGGGTAAACAAACGATTAGAGTCTTCTTTAAACATATTTGTTAAATCTGATGCTACCTTATCTTTTAATTCAGATTCAGACTTCACATCTCCTGTAGGAAAAAGCTTATTGAATAAATCTTCATTCAATTCTGCCATCTCCATTCTCTTAATGTCATTTATGGTAAATTTGAAAAGCTTTGATAAACCATCAAGTTCAGACTCTTCAATACCGAGCATAGATGCCATATCCTTGGAATCTCTACTTACAGTACTCGGATCTAAAATTATTGAATCATCAACTTTTTTCCCTTTTAATGACTTTATGGCCTTTTTATCCGATAAAAACTCCATTGAAACTGTGGAATTGTGTTCAACACCACCATCTTTGGGCTCTTTATTGGAGTCAAGCTCTCTAAATAAACCCATTACCATATCCGTTTCTCCTACCTCATCTGTTGATTCCAACTTTCCATAACGCTTACGTAAATCTTCAATTTGCTTAGAAATGAGCTTGTCATCAACTTTTACAAGAAAATATTCCATGCTCTTTTTTGAAGATAATGGAACATCAAATTTTGGAGAAAAACCTATTTCATAAGAAAATTCAAAATCAGCAGGGTTGTCAAGATCTCCCTTAAAGGTATCATTCTCAACTGGAATTGGATTACCTAAAATTTCTAATTTTTCATCCTGAATAAATTTATATAATCCATCATTAGAAATTTTATTTAGTTCTTCAGCTAATACAGACTTACCATACTGTTTTCTGATCATTCCGAATGGCACATGACCCGGCCTAAAACCCGGAATTTTAGCATTTTTTCGATACTTCTCAAGGGTTGTTTTCACCTTGGACTGATAGTCTTCAGTACTGATTTGAACCTTTAGGATTGCATTAAGCTTGTCAACTTTTTCTTGTACAATGTTCATTTTGTAATTATTAATTCAATAAAAAAGGTCTCGTTCAGTAGAACGAGACCTAAATTGGTGCGGATGGAGGGACTCGAACCCGCACACCTCTCGGCACTAGATCCTAAGTCTAGCGTGTCTACCAATTTCACCACATCCGCATTTATTTCAACATGAGAGCAAGCCCTCGTTCCTTTAAACTTTTTTAAAGCGGTTGCAAAGATAACTTTTTTTAATAGAAATGAAAAGAAAAATCAGCTCCTTGTGTTTTGAATGTTTTGACGAATTTCCTTCATGAATTCAGAAGCATAAACAAAGTTGCTGATCTCAGGATTATCTGTTGTAATAATGGACTTTTTATCTCCTTGCCACCACTTTTTTCCATCATATATGAAAATGACATTCTCACCAATCTCTATTACAGAATTCATATCATGAGTGATAACAACAGTGGTCATGTCATATTCTTTGGTGATATCTTGTATTAAACCGTCAATCAGTATAGCAGTTTTAGGGTCGAGACCAGAATTGGGCTCATCGCAAAAGAGGTATTTTGGATTCATAGAAATCGCCCGAGCAATACCTATCCTCTTTTGCATACCGCCACTGCATTCAGAAGGCAGAAGGGAATTTTTACCTGATAAATTAACTCTTTCTAGACAAAAATCAACGCGCTTCTTAATTTCAAGACTTGACTTATTGCTAAACATAGACAAGGGAAATCCAACATTTTCTTCTACGTTCAAAGAGTCAAATAATGCAGCCCCCTGAAATAACATTCCAATTTGCTGTCTAATTTGACTTCTTTGATTACGATTCATGGCTGTAAAATCTCTTCCCTCATATATTACATTACCAGAATCAACCTCATGTAAGCCTACCATACATTTTGCCAAAACTGACTTTCCTTGACCAGACTGACCAATGATTAGGTTTACTTTACCTTTCTCAAAAGTAGTAGAAATGTCATGAAGAACCTGTAGGTCCCCAAAAGACTTATTTATATTATGAACCTCGATCATTAAAACAATAATAATTTGGTTAAAATGAAATTGGCCATTAATATCACAACACTACTAGTCACAATAGCCTGTGTGGAAGCTTTACCGACATCCAAAGATCCTCCTCGAACGTAATATCCGTAATACGAGGAAACAGATACAATAAGAAAAGCAAAACATACAGATTTAATTAAGGCATAAGCAATATGAAATGGATCGAAGAATGAGCGAATTCCGAGTACATAAACTTCGGTATTAATTAGACCTGAAACCTGCAAAGCTAACCATCCACCAATGAGACTTAGTACCATTGAACAAATGATTAAAATTGGAAAAAAAAGCATTGCGGCTATAATTTTCGGGAGAACCAAATAATTTAAAGAATTAACCCCCATTATTTCTAAGGCATCAATTTGCTCAGTAACTCTCATTGTTCCAATTTCTGAGGCAATATTAGAACCTACTTTTCCTGCAAGAATCAAAGACATTACTGTTGGAGAAAACTCAAGGAATGTACTTTGCTGAGTAATATATCCTACTGTATAATCCGGAAGAAGAGGAGTGGTCAACTGATAGGCCGTGTTCAATGCAATCACACCTCCCATAAAAAGTGACATCAAACCCACAATAAATAATGAGCTAATTCCAATAATTTCGAGTTCAGAGACAATTCTTCTCCACAAAATTCTCCATTTCGCTGGAATGGCAAAAAGGATTTTTAACATCAAGAAATACCTCCCAAAATGATACAACAACTTCACGATACTAAAATAAACATAATTTTAAAGTATAAACTTTGATGTCATATCAAATACTATTTAAATGGATTAATTAATTTTCATCTTTAAAATGGGCGATACATTAAAATTCAAACATATCCTTTCAAAATATTTACCTGATGATTTTGTGCCTTACATTACAGATCTAATTATTCAATCTGATGTAAAGTTTAAAATTGTTGCGCCAAGACGAACAAAGCTTGGGGATTTTAAAGCAAAAGGGAATGAAAGCAACAAGTCGCAGATTACGATAAATGGAGATTTGAACCCTTATGCTTTTTTAATTACAACGCTTCATGAATTAGCTCACCTTTACACGTTTAATAAATATAAGTATAAAGTAAGACCCCATGGAAAAGAATGGAAAAGGGAGTTTTCGATTCTTTTGAACCCTATTTTAATACATGACGCTCTTCCCAATGAGTTAAAATTCGCCCTAGAAAAGTCAATCCAGAATTTAAAAGCGTCCTCTTGTTCAGATATTCATTTATCAAGAGTCCTTAAAAAATATGACCCTTCTAAGAGAACCGTAAGCTTAGAAGAATTGGATGAAAATACCCCCTTTACCATCAATAAAAAGACCTATTTAAAGGGTAAATTGCGCAGAACCCGGTATCTTTGCAAAGAAATGAGCTCAGGTAAATCATATTTAATTCATGCTTTAGCTGAAGTAAATAAATTAGAATGAATAAAAATTCTACATATTGTTTAATTATGGCTGGAGGAGTTGGAAGCAGGTTTTGGCCCCTATCAACGGAGAATAATCCCAAACAATTCTTAGATATTTTAGGGTCGGGGAAAAGCTTAATTCAACTTACCTTTGACCGTTTCAATCAAGTTATTCCTGAGAAAAATATTTTTATCCTCACCAATTCAAATTATAAAAACAAGGTAATAGAACAGTTAGGGGTGGCTCAAAATCAAGTTTTATGTGAACCTCAGAGAAAAAATACTGCTCCATGCTTGGCATACGCAACTGCAAAAATTCATAAAAAAGATCCAAACGCACTAATCCTTGTATCTCCCTCGGATCATTTGATTTTAAATGAAAAACAATTTTTTGAAGATATAAATACCGGTATAAGTAAAGCAAAAGCTTCAGATGATATCGTAACTTTTGGAATTAAGCCCACCAGACCAGATACTGGATATGGATATATCGAGTTTGATGCCCCGGATAATGTCATTTCTAATACTTGCAAAGTAAAACAGTTTAGAGAAAAACCAAATTTAGAAACCGCTAAAACTTTTATCAAACAGGGTAATTTTTATTGGAATTCAGGGATGTTTGTTTGGAAATCAAATACTGTTATAAAAAGCTTCCAGAAATATTCAAACGAACTTTATCAGATATTTTTTGCAAATGATTTACACTACAACACTGAAAATGAAATGCAATTTTTAGATAATGCTTTCCAGCAGTGTCCAGATATTTCAATTGATTACGCTCTTCTTGAAAAGGAACCCAATATATCTGTTGTACTTTCCTCATTTGATTGGAGCGATTTGGGAACTTGGGGTAGTCTTCAAAACCTGCTAGAAAAAGACGATAATAACAACACCAAAAACAATGGTAATACCTATTTTTTCAATAGTACAAATTGTTTAGTGAAGGCTGAATCTGATAAAACGATATTAATTGATGGGCTTGAAGGTTATATTGTTATTGACACTAAAGATCGATTAATGATACTTAGTGCTGAAAATGAGCAAGAGCTAAAAGCCTACCTGAAAAAAATAAATTAAACCCAAAAATGGTTAAAATCAGGAACATAGAATTGGGTGATTTTCCGCTTTTACTTGCACCAATGGAAGATGTGAGCGATCCTCCATTTAGAGCATTATGTAAAAGGTATGGAGCTGATTTAATGTACACTGAATTTATTTCATCTGAAGGACTCATTCGTGATGCACTGAAAAGCAGACAAAAACTAGACATCTACGAAAATGAAAGACCTATAGGGATTCAGATATTCGGTTCAGATATTGAAAGCATGAAAAAAGCTACAGAAATTACAGAACAATCAAATCCGAATATTATTGATATCAACTACGGTTGTCCAGTCAAAAAGGTAGCTTGTAAAGGAGCAGGAGCAGGAATTCTTCAAGACATCCCCAAAATGGTTAAAATGACTGCAGAAATCGTTAAATCGACAAAACTTCCCGTAACTGTCAAAACAAGATTAGGATGGGATGATAATTCAAAATATATTGTTGAAGTTGCAGAACGTTTACAAGATGTTGGAATTGAAGCCATTTCGATTCATGGACGAACGAGAAAACAGATGTACAAGGGAAGTGCGGATTGGTCATTGATTGCAGAGACCAAAAACAATCCTCGATTAAATATACCTGTCTTCGGAAATGGTGATATTGATTCTCCTGAAAAAGCAATTGAATATAAAAATAAATACGGTGTTGACGGTGTGATGATTGGACGAGCTAGTATTGGAAACCCATGGATCTTTAGAGAAATAAAGCACTACATTAAATACGGCACTCATATACCACGTCCCTCGTTTAAGCAAAAAGTCGAGGCCGTTCAAGAACACCTTTCATCAAGTATTGAATGGAAGGGCGTAAAATTAGGAGTCGCAGAAATGAAAAGACATTACGCCAATTATTTCAAAGGGATATCTAATTTCAAAGAAATAAAAACCCAACTGGTTACCTCAAATGACTTAGATGAGCTCAATGAAATTCTCGAAAAATTACATCAGGATTCGGAAAAATTCGAATTTATATTGAGTTGATGAACTATTTTAATTTCCTTTTGTTTTGTTTTCATGGAATTATGGAAAACGATTTCAGGATTTTCAGATTATGAAATATCCACCCTAGGAAACTTGAGGTCGATAGAAAGAATCAAAACTTTTAAAAACGGTCGTAAAGTCAAATTTTTAGCTAAGACAAAGTCTTTACGTGTGCATCCAGGAAATGGCTTCCTTATGACAGACCTCATTGATGACAAGGGTAAAAAAAGAACCATTTACCCTCATAAATTTGTTGCCAAAACATTTATTCCAAATGAAAAGCCAAGAAAAAACAAAGTTGTTATTCATAAAGATGGAAATGTTCAAAACAATAATTTAGATAATCTTAAATGGTCTAGCTACAGTGAATCGATAAAAATCGGATTTTTAACAGGTAAAAGGGACAATAGTCAATTATGGGTTAAAAGAAGAAAAAAATATGGTCCAAAAGGAGGTAATTCTACAATGGGAAGACCTGATCCTTTGTCTGAGAAAGATAAGCAAGAAATATTAAAGCTCAGAATAGAAGAAGAAATAAGTCTGAAAAATTTATCACTGCAATTCAAATGTAGTGTTTCCCACATTCACAAAACACTAAATAGATTATCTAAAATCGAAATTAAAGAGCATCAATACTCTCAAAAATAGTGTTTGATGGAATTCGAATTCCTCCAAATATTGTATTGTTGATAGTAGTATCGATGTCAAAATTGAGTTCAATATTCTTATACTCCCATCTTAACTTGTTTTCTTTAGAAGGTAAAATACGCGGTATGTTTTCACTTGTGTAAAAAATAAAGGCATTTTTGTAAATCGTCATATCAAACAAAGGTGAAAATAGAAATCTGTATTGTTCGTCTTCCATCGTGATTATACCCTTTGAAATTAAAGTATTTATAAATGCTGTGGCAGACTTAACTGTGGATACCATTAATTTGTATCTCGGAATAAGTCGCTCTCGTACTTTTTCAACTTCCTGAGTATCAAAGTTCTCATCGAGCTCGATTTCAACATATTTCTCTGTAATTTTATAGTACCCACCCTCTTCAAAACATAAATCTCCAGCCCACAACTCCACAAATTCTTCCATCGGAAAACTGATTTTTTTGGATAAATTTTTAAACTTAGATACTACCAATTTTTTGGTATTTGAATTTAATTGCTGAAAATTCAAATGCAAATCCACCATTCTCTTTGAATAATCAGAAAAATTAATAGTCTTTCCATTTTGATTCATTAAAAATGGAATAGAATCATTCATTACAATTCTACTTTTTAAGTATAACTCTGTAGAGTCACTATCCTGAGCCAAATAAACGTGGTTTACACCTAAATCATTGAGCATTTTACTCTTCGTATACATTACCAAGTGTTCATTCTTGAAATAAGGATTCGAGAATAACATCTTCCAAGATTCTCTCATCTTACTTGATTTACGAGAAAGATCTCTATAAATCTCTGAGAAATAATCTCCCTTATATATTACTGCATATTTTTTCCTCTTGTAAAAAAAGATATTCTCGTCATCTAATCTGTAGACTTTTTGATTATTTATTAAACTATCGGAAACCTCAAAATCAATTTCAACACGTTCTATCGCATTATTCAATTTATTCGAATTTAATAAAGGAATTACCAATCCATAATCCCCCCTATCATTAGCAAAAATATAAACTGGACTTTGAAGATCGATTCCATACATTTTAGCCATCGAAAGGATAAACTCATAAGTTAGAAATTGCCGGGATTTTACGTTATTAAAAATCAAAAGATCCGTAGTTTCTTTGAGTAAATCAAGAACTCTTATTCTTCCAACCAAATCTGCCTCAGGGAGAATGTACTCTACTCTAAATGATTCAGTCTCTTTTTCCTTAAAAGGTTTAATATATAATAACAATCCTAAAAGGATGGCTAAAATTATAATAATGGAAAATTTTTTATACACTCTCCTATTATTTGGAAAATATATATAAGGAATTTATCATGTCCAAGAACTGTTCACCAGAACTACTATCCCCATCAAAGGTATAACTCAATTGATATTTAGTGAAATCCACTTGAGACTTCCCAGAAGTCAGCTCAAAAACTCCCGATTTATCCTTTAATCTATCAATTACACGCTTTTGTCTTTCATCCAAAAAATCAATCGGAAACTTGTGAAGTGCCTCATCTAGATCCACATTAGCATACAAGACACCTGATTTTTTAATTCTTTTGATTTTTTTAGCAGATAGTGATTTTGCACCAAAACCATTAATGTTTGATTCAACAAGCGAGCGATTATTGGTAATTAAAAATGTGTTCTTATTGCAAATCAAATATACAGGAGTAGCATCTAAAATAGCATCCTCAACAATCCAATAACCATCTTTTTTTTTGATTCGAGAGCTCAACCTTGAAAGATCTTCTAAAATCATTTCGAATAAATCAGGTCTTGAAGAAGCAAAACCTAAAGTAAATACTGGAATTTCCTCATCAGATTCCGTTTCTATCTCTGTGTAGTCAAAGTTCTCCTCATCATATATATATTCAATTTGATTAACCTTTACTTTCTCGACCCCGTTAAAAGAGGCAAACATACCTCCTTTATAGGCTCCAAAAAAAGACTTCTTATCGACCAACTGATCCAACAATTGGATGGCAAGAATATTCATCACCATTTCTACATTTTTTTGACTCTTTAATATGGGTACTACTATTTCATATGCTTTATCATATGCCTTTCTTAAATCAATATTGTAAATTAGATAGGCAGGACTATTATCCGGAATATATTTTAGGAAATTTTTATTTAATTTATTATTGTTCATTTCTGAATATATAGAACCAAGCTCTTTCCCATAATTAGCATTTACATTAAAGCTAATTTCATTAGAATCGATTGACAGGTCTCCAAGCATAAGATTTTGTTTATAGAGCTCTTTTAAATCTTCATTCATAATCGGATACATGGTTTGGAAATACCAAAGACCTTGTTCATTCGAAATGTTTCTTGAATTATCAAGGAAAAATACACCTTCGGAATTCCTTGAAATTTGCTGAGCAAATCTTGAATCTGTTGAATATAAACTGTTTTTATGTACATAAAGATCATTTAGTACTTCATCTAGATATTTGACTTGTAAATCATAAAGAATACTATCTCTTACTTCCCAATAATTTTTCTCCAAATCATAATCACCACTGTAAAGCTTATGCATATCATCTTCATAGAAAACATCAGGCTCATCCATGAAATCCAAATTTAGCTCATCCCCAAATGGATTCTCATTTCCCCTTGAATACCATATCGAATCCGTTATATCAGTTACAAATTGATCTAGAGGTTGGACTCTTATAAGCAAGGCTGTTTTGTTTTCAATAATTAACGTATTGAAAAATGAAGAATACTTTTCGGCAGAGTTGGCTATTAATCCTGAAGCTTCAAAGTCATCGAATACCTGAAACAAGGCTATTTTATCTTCAATGCCAAAAGAGAAGCCAGATACTTCCAGGTGTTTATTTTTACCATAAAAGATATTTAGCCTTTGATTGAAATCTAAACCAGCATCTTTTAATGTTTTACCTGAGGTAGAACCGTCAAACAACTCTTGATGAATTTCCTCCATAAAATCATAAGCCACCAAATCGTCAAGAGAAATTTTCTTAAGAAGATTAATATTATTAATACTAAATACTGTAGAGGCCTGCTTTGGAATAATGTTCTCGCTTTGCTGAGCATTACCAATTACAACAAATAATATGGTGAATATGAGAAGTCGACTCTTTAACTTAAACATATAGGTAAAATATAAATCGAAAGTACAAATAAATCATTAGTATTTTGTACTATCAACATAGATTATATTGTCCATTGCTGTATGGTCATTAAACACGTCGAACGCACTTTTTCTGAGCATTACTGCATGCTTATTTTTGGATAATTTGGCATCCGTATTTTCGAATGCATTGACGAGGTTTTCAAAACGAGTAATCGAAGTATAATTCCCTTTTTTCAAGAGTTCAGAATCTTCAGTTTTTATTTTTGGTAAAGACCAAGATTCAAAATTTGGGACCGTTCTAATCATAACCCTGCTATCGTAGGTAATCCAATCATACGAGAGATTTTCATTAATCAAATCTGTCGTGATTGATTGTATCGCATTTTCTATTCCCCTTTGTAGATTTGATACATTAGAAAAATCACATTGAATTTTAAAAATAAATTGTGTGTAATTGGTATCAATATGAACATTAGAAATTCCTTCTTCTTCTGATAATTTCATACCGAAAGATTCTATTTTTTCTTGAATTTCAGGTAAGCTTGGTACTTTTTTACCATCGAGGCTATCCAATGCCAATATAGAATTCAGTTTTACCTGACTCGAACTAAGATTCACAGTATATCTGAACGTTCCTGAACCATCAAAATTGAACTTTATGTCATCCAATATCTCAATGCATGAAGAAAATATTATAAGGAACAAAAAAAATGGTATCGTTTTTCTCATTTTCAGAATAGAGTCAAAATTTATACCAAACTAACAAAAAAACAAAAAGCCATCAAAGATGGCTTTTCTATATGGTAAAATCAAATGTCGATTACATCATTCCAGGCATTCCACCTCCCATGGGGGGCATTGCTGCTGGAGCTGCTTCTTCCGGTTGATCTGCAATTACACATTCAGTTGTCAACAACATCGCCGCAATAGATGCCGCATTCTCCACTGCTATACGCGTAACTTTTGTTGGATCAATTACTCCAGCTTTGAATAGGTTTTCAAATTTTTCAGATCTCGCATTATATCCGAAGTCTTTTTTTCCTGCTTTCACCTCTTGAACAATTACAGCCCCTTCTTCTCCTGCATTAGCAATAATCTGTCTTAAAGGTTCTTCTGCTGCTCTTTTAACAATAGAAATTCCCGTAATTTCATCCTCATTAAGACCGTTGATTTTGTCTAAGGTTTCGATGGCTCTCAGTAGTGCAACACCTCCTCCAGCAACGATTCCTTCCTCAACTGCCGCCCTAGTTGCAGCCAAAGCATCTTCCACTCGATCTTTTTTCTCTTTCATTTCGACTTCTGTGGGTGCACCCACGTATAGAACTGCAACACCTCCGGATAGCTTTGCTAACCTCTCCTGTAATTTTTCTTTGTCATAATCAGAAGTTGTAGTTTCTATTTGAGCTCGGATTTGACCAACTCTCGCTTTGATATCGGCCTTCTTTCCCTTACCGTTCACAATAGTTGTATTATCCTTATCAATCTCTATCTTTTCTGCCGTACCAAGCATATCTATGGTAGTATTCTCAAGTGTCATACCACGCTCTTCAGAAATTACTTGTCCACCGGTTAAAATTGCGATGTCCTCTAACATGGCTTTTCTTCTGTCTCCAAAACCTGGAGCTTTTACAGCTGCTACTTTTAATGAACCTCTAATTCGATTCACAACTAATGTTCCCAAAGCCTCTCCATCCACATCTTCTGCAATAATCAGAAGGCCTTTACTAGATTGAGCAACTGGTTCAAGGATAGGCATCAATTCCTTCATTGAAGAAATTTTCTTTTCACAAATAAGTATCATCGGATCTTCCATTTCCGTAATCATCTTTTCTGTATTCGTCACAAAGTATGGAGATAAATAACCCCTATCAAATTGCATACCTTCAACCGTTTTAACTTCGGTTTCGATACCTTTTGCTTCTTCAACCGTAATTACACCATCATTTCCAACATCTTTCATTGCCTTTGCAATCAATGCCCCGATAGCTTCATCGTTGTTTGCCGAAATAGTTGCAATTTGTTCAATTTTGCTGTTATCTGATCCAACTTCCTTCGAAAGCTTTCTCAAATTTGAAACAACTTCATTAACTGCCTTATCAATACCTCTTTTCAAATCCATAGGATTTGCTCCAGCAGCCACATTTTTTAATCCAGCACTAATAATCGCTTGGGCAAGAACGGTTGCAGTTGTCGTTCCGTCTCCAGCAATATCAGCTGTTTTCGAAGCGACCTCTTTAACCATTTGAGCTCCCATATTCTCAACCTCATCTTCTAATTCGATTTCTTTCGCTACTGTTACACCATCTTTAGTAATGTGGGGTGCCCCAAATTTTTTACCAATTACAACATTTCTTCCCTTGGGACCTAAAGTCACCTTTACTGCGTCTGCAAGAGCGTCTACTCCCTTTTTTAATTTTTCTCTTGCCTCTACATCAAAAAATATATCTTTTGCCATTTTAATCGTTTTTAATTTTTAACAAATTCCGTATATATCTGATTCTTTCATGATCAGATATTCTCCATTTTCAATCTTAATTTCAGTTCCAGAATATTGACCATACAATACCGTGTCTCCTTTTTTCACAGTCATCGCTTCATCTCCTTTCCCAGGACCTGCGGCAATTACAATACCTTTAAGAGGCTTTTCTTTTGCCGTATCGGGAATGATAATACCACTTGAGGTTTTCTCTTCTGCTGCTAATGGTTCAATTAGAACTCTATCTGCTAATGGTTTAAATTTTACCGCCATAATTTTTAATTTTTTTTATTCTATTATCGAAAGTTGTGCCAAGTCCGAAAACAAGACATTTTAACCTGAAAAATTGATTAACAAATAATTATATGTCATAGAATATGACATACTGACACCAAAAAAGATACTATTCGGGCGCTTCCTGTTGTGATTGACCTTGCTCTGTTTGTGCTTTTCCTGTATCATTGACCTTCTTGGCTTTAGGCTGTCTCATTGTAATTATGATACTTGCAACAACAATTATACCCGCCAATGACCAAGTCAACTTATCAATAAACTCGTTGGTCTTTTTTACTCCTCCTAATTGTCCTGGTGAACCAAAGTCAGAGCTTAAGCCACCACCCTTTGGATTCTGAATGTACACAACAAAAATAAGTAGTACACTGGCCAATAAAACTAGAATAGATAATATAGCGTCCATTTAGATAATTTTAGATTTAATTTTTTCAATTTGGTCTGCAAAGAAAATCTTTTTTTCGGGAAAAATCAAAATTAATTGCTCATAAGTTGATATTGCCAGAGGATAATTACCTTGACTCTCAAAAACTTTTGCTAATGTTTCGCTTACAGGAAGATTCTTTTTGGTAATACTCTTTTTAGCTGAGGACTGAGGATTAAAGAAATTAATCTTTGGCTTTTCAAAGGTCAAATACTCTTTTTCAGTCTGTTCATCCGTATCTTTTTCTCCTTGTCTGAGCCAATCATTAAAGCTTTTTGGAGAGTCATCAAAATCATTCTTTACATCTTTTAAAATATCTGTAGAGTTTGATACAGCATGTACTTCAATTTCATCTGATTTTTTCGATTCGGCTTTTGTTTGTTCAATTTCATTGACAATGTTGTCGGAAATAACATTTGAAACGATAAGTTTTTCAAGCTCATCATCATCCTTATTTAAATCATCTGCTTTAGTTTGAGATAATGCCTCTTGAGATTCTTTATTCTTATTTTCAGAATCAGTATTTGACTTATTTGTATCTACCTCATCAATGAATTCAATTGTATCAGTACTTGGAATTAAATTATTTAATAGTTCATAGACTATTTCACGTGAATTAAGCTGAATCGCGTATTTTTCCAATTCTTTTTGGAAACGCATATCATTCGTAAGCGAAAGGGATTTCAAATACACCACAGTGAAGGTAGAACACCATGGATATAAATTCATCAATTCTTTAAATACCGATGAATCCTCAAATTTATAATCTGATGAAAAAAGCTTTTGTTCTATGTTTTTTTTATCTAACTCTACCAATTTGATAAAAGTTTATTGATAACATCCTGAGAAACCTGCTCATTAATGTCGACAATTAATTGACTCTCAACTGATGCTAAATTAACATTTGAATCAAAATCAGCAAATCTTGTGGAAGAAAACTTAACATTTTGTTTTTCTGGGCTACTAATAATCATCTCAAATTGGATTCTAATTGTCAATCGATTTTGCGTTGCATCATCATTTGCCTGAATAGCAATAGGGGCAACATTATATTCTGAAATTCTTCCAGTTAAAATCACTTCTCCTTCATCGTCAGTATTCAATGTCAATCTGGTATTATTTTGAATGGCATCTTTGAGTATTTCTGTCAATACAGGCCCATAACTCAACGGGCAATTAGGAGCGTTATTTTCGATCATCTCGACTGAAAAACTCTTCCATTCTTCGGGCATAGATCCTGAATCTCTGAATCCAATACTTGATGGCCAACAAGAAACCAATAGAAAGGCAGAAATAAAAATCAATTTGTTTTTATAAAACCTCATTTGTCATTGAGATTATATTCCTTAATTTTTCGATACAAAGTACGTTCAGAAATACCCAATTCGCTTGCTGCATATTTTCGCTTTCCCCTATGTTTTTCAAGTGCTTTTTTTATCAGCTCTTTTTCACGATCTTCTAGTGACAGAGATTCCTCAACCTCCTGATGCACCTCAAAACTTACAGGTTGATTCACTTCTACATTGTGAATGGGTTCAGGTAAGGACCTTCCTTGAGAAGTAACATCGCTTTCAACTTCATTGTATAGCTTATTTACAATTTCGGTCTGGCCATCTGTAAGAGTAATATTACCTCCTTTTGAAATAATATCCACAACAAGTTTTTTAAGCTCTGTCAAATCCTTTTTCATATCAAAAAGAAACTTGTACATGAGCTCTCTTTCACTAAAATCCTGTTCAGATTTATTTTTTCTCAATACAATATCTGTGCTCTCACTCTTAGTTTGTATATAATTTGATAATGATATGGCATCAATATCTCTGATTGTTTCTATCACTGATAATTGTTCAACCAAATTTTTAAGCTGCCGAATATTACCCGGCCACTGATAAGATTCAAGTAGCTGAACTGCATCATCACTAAGTTTTATGGCTGGCATTCTATATTTTTCTGCAAAATCATGAGCAAACTTTCTAAAAAGCAAATGGATATCCTCTTTTCTGTTTTTTAAAGCCGGAAGCTGAATAGGAACCGTATTCAATCTATAATAAAGGTCCTCTCTAAATTTTCCAGATGAAATAGCAGAAATCATATTTTCATTTGTTGCCGCGACTACTCTTACATTGGTTTTAATAACCTTTGACGCACCAACCCTCATGAACTCGCCTGTTTCCAGTACACGCAATAATCTAACTTGCGTCTGCATTGGCAATTCAGCAACCTCATCTAAAAATATTGTCCCGCCATCAGCAACTTCAAAATAACCTAATCTACTACCGGAAGCACCAGTAAAAGACCCTTTTTCATGACCAAAAAGTTCGGAGTCAATCGTTCCTTCAGGTATCGCCCCACAGTTCACAGCTATATACTGTCCATGTTTTCTTGAGCTTAATTGGTGGATTACTTGAGGTATGATTTCTTTTCCCGTTCCACTTTCACCTGTGACTAAGACAGAAATATCGGTAGGTGCTACCTGAACGGAAACTTCAAGCGCTCTATTTAATGCTGGAGCATTACCTATAATTCCAAATCTTTGTTTTATTTGTTGAACAGTCATTTATTTGCTTGTTAATTTATTTCCTTTCCGATTAACGTTGCAGAGGTACAATCTGTTATTTTCACATTTACATATTGTCCCTTCTTTCCGTTTCCTTTCGGGAAAACAACCATTGAATTTCTACTTGTCCGTCCACACATGTGCTCATTTGATCTTTTGGATTCTCCTTCGATAAGTACTTTTTCAACCAAGCCAATTCGTTTTTGATTTGACGCTAAGGAGAACTTGAGTTGTTTTTCTATGATTTCTGACAATCTTTTTGATTTAACTTCATCAGGAATATCATCTTCAAATTTTCTTTCAGCCAAGGTCTTTGGCCTCTCGGAATATTTAAACATGTACGCAAAATCATATTTTACCTCATCCATTAAGGAAAGGGTATCCTTGTGCTCAACCTCAGTTTCGCCACAAAATCCAGAAATAACATCAGTTGAAATGGCACAATCGGGAATAATCCTATGAATTGACTCTATTCTCTGCAAGTACCACTCGCGAGAGTAACCTCTATTCATTCGTTTTAAAACATCGGAATTTCCTGATTGTACAGGTAAGTGAATATAATTACACAAATTTTCATATTTCGCCATGGCATGAAGCACATCGTCAGTCATATCTTTAGGATGAGAGGTAGAAAATCTAACTCGTAATTCAGAGGATACATTTGCTACCATTTCCATCAACTGAGCAAAATTTACAGTCGGAAGTTTTGGGTCTTTAATTTCTCCTTTGTTTGTAATATTCCATCTATAGCTATCTACATTCTGACCTAGTAGGGTGACTTCTCGGTAGCCATTATTAAAAAGCTCTGTACATTCCTTAACAATAGTTTGAGGATCTCTGGATCTTTCTCTACCACGAGTAAATGGAACTACACAAAAAGAGCACATATTATCACATCCTCTCATGATGGTCACAAATGCAGAAACACCTCCTTTATCTAATCGAACTGGAGAAATATCTGCGTAGGTTTCATCTCTGGACAATAAAACGTTTACGGCCCTTTGACCAGTGCCAACTTCATCAATTAAATTTGGCAAATCACGATACGCGTCAGGACCAGCGACTAAGTCAACAAGTTTTTCCTGCTCCAGAAGCGACTTTTTTAATCTTTCCGCCATACAACCGAGTATTCCAACAACCATGTCAGGATTATCGCTTTTTTTCTTCTTAAATTCAGTTAGTCTATTACGAACTCGTTTTTCAGCGTTATCTCGTATTGAGCATGTGTTAATTAAAACGACATCTGCTTCGTCTATATTCCTTGTAGTATTGTATCCTTTCTTACACATAATTGAAGCTACAACCTCGCTATCGGAAAAATTCATTTGGCAACCATAACTCTCAATGTATAGTTTTTTAGAGGCCCTTGAGCCTTCAGATAGTTTAGAATCTAGCACTTCGCCTTGTCGGCCTTCAAGAATTTGTTTTTCCTCCACCCTACTTTTTTTTTGGACAACAAATTTACTAAAAACATCAAGTCTGCCAAAATGTCATAATATTTTTTTTAGTCACTAAACATCTTTTAACCTATGGTTAATTCATTAAAAAAGAAATTATTTCAAACAAACATTTGAAAGTTGACGTTTAGAAAACATACATTTGCAAAATATCAAATACCGATTATGTCAAAAAACTTAGTGATTGTTGAGTCCCCCGCCAAAGCGAAAACTATTGAAAATTATTTGGGAAAGGACTATATCGTAAAATCAAGCTTTGGTCATGTTAGGGACCTTGCTAAAAAAGGATTATCTGTAGATATAGATAATGGATTTGATCCAGTTTATGAAGTTTCTTCGGACAAAAAACAAGTAGTTTCTGAACTCAAAAAGCTTGCTAAAGCTGCAGAAATTGTATGGCTCGCTACGGATGAGGACCGTGAAGGAGAAGCCATTTCATGGCATTTAAAAGAAGCCTTAAACCTTGATAAAAAAGATACTAGAAGAATCACTTTCAATGAAATAACAAAATCGGCAATTTTAAAAGCGATTGATAATTATCGAACGGTAAATCAAAAACTTGTTGATGCTCAGCAAGCAAGAAGAATTTTGGATAGAATTGTAGGTTTTGAACTATCACCAGTATTGTGGAGAAAAGTAAGACCAAGTCTTTCAGCAGGAAGAGTGCAATCTGTTGCAGTAAAATTAATTGTTGAAAGGGAGGAGGAAATTCAAAAATATCAGTCGAAATCATACTTTAAGGTCAACGGAGAATTTAAATCATCCAAAGGAAATATCTCGGGTGATTTATCTACACAATTTGATTCACAAGAAGAAACAGAATCATTTTTGAATAGCTCACGCGGCAAAGAATTCAACATCCAATCAATTGAAAAAAAGCCCGCAACTAAAAAGCCTGCAGCTCCATTTACAACATCAACACTGCAACAGGAGGCCAGTCTGAAATTGGGGTTTTCTGTTTCGAGAACCATGTCGGTAGCACAGAGGTTATACGAATCTGGTCACATAACATACATGCGAACGGATTCTGTTAATCTTTCAAAAACTGCAATGGAAGGAGCAAAGAATAGTATTATTTCAAACTTCGGAGAACGATATTCAAATCCTAAACAATTTACAACAAAATCAAATTCCGCTCAAGAAGCGCACGAGGCTATCAGGCCTACTAATTTTGATGTTAAAGAAGTTCAAATGGAGCATGACGAATCTAGACTCTATGAATTGATATGGAAACGTGCAATTTCAAGTCAGATGAGCGATGCAAAGTTGGAAAGGACTTCAATAAAAATTGGATCCAGTGGATTGAAGGAATATTTTAATTGTAAAGGAGAGGTGATTGTATTTGACGGTTTTTTGTCAGTTTACATCGCCAGCAACATACAGGAATCTGATGAAGAAGAAACACATGGATTGTTGCCTCAAGTAGTTGAGGGAGAAAATGTACTTCCCAATATAATTGCTGCAACTCAACGATTCTCTCGTCCACCTGCAAGATTTGTAGAGGCCTCGTTGGTTAAAAAGTTAGAAGAATTGGGTATTGGAAGACCTTCTACCTATGCACCTACCATTTCTACGATTCAAAAAAGAGGATATGTGGAAAAGAAAATAAAAGAAGGTACAGAACGATTATACACATATTTAAGCCTTGTGGGCGAAGATTTAAAGATTACAGATAAATCTGAAATTACTGGTAGAGAAAAAAATAAATTATCTCCCACAGATATTGGAATTGTTGTTACTCATTTTTTGCAAGATAATTTTGAGCAAATCATGGATTACCAATTTACGGCTACAATTGAAAATCAATTTGACAATATTGCAAAGGGTGGACTAGAGTGGAAAAAAATGCTATCTGATTTCTACACGCCTTTTCACAATGGCGTTGAGGATACCACGGAAAATGCAGAGAGAGCCACGGGAGAAAGACATTTGGGAGAACACCCCGAAAACGGCAGAAAAGTAATTGTAAGAATCGGTAAATTCGGACCCATGGTACAAATAGGGGACGAAAAAGAAGATGGGGAAAAGCCGAAATTCGCATCACTCTTGGAGTCACAGTCTATTAATTCAATTAGTTTAGATGAAGCATTAGAACTTTTTAAGCTACCAAGGATTTTAGGAGAATATGAAGGAAAAGAGGTTAAGGTGAATATTGGTAGATTTGGCCCTTATGTTCAGGTAGAAAGAACTTTTGCCTCTATCCCAAAAGATGTTGATCCTATGGAAATCTCCCTCGAAGAGGCGATATCATTGCATATAGAAAAGATAAAGCAAAGTGAAGCGAATAAAATCAAATCCTTTCCTGAAAATCCGGAACTATTTGTTTTAAATGGTAAATATGGGCCATACATCAAGCTAGGTAAGAAGAATTACAAAATCCCCAAAGACAAAGTAGCTGAAAACCTTGACCTAAGTGAATGCATGGAAATCATTGAAAATCAGCCTAAAAAAACAAGAGGAAAAAGAAAGGCGTCAAAGTAATTTCATTTTAACAAATAGAAATTTTTAACTTTACTATATGAACGGCAGCGTCAATAAGGTCATTCTCATTGGTAATCTCGGTAGAGATCCGGAAATTAAAAAACTTGAAAATGGTGCAACTCTTGCTTCCTTTTCTATGGCTACCTCTGAATCTTACACGGATAAAGTTTCTGGGAAAAAAATTGAAAACACAGATTGGCATGATGTTGTTTTGTGGCGAGGGTTGGCAGAGGTTGCTGAAAAATTTCTAAAAAAGGGAATGAAAATATATGTAGAAGGTCGTCTCAAAAAAAGAACTTGGCAGGACAGAGAGGGTAATACGAGATACAATGTTGAAGTCATAGGTGATGAAATGACGATTCTATCAAAACCAGATGTTGGTACAAAGCCAAAAGAGCCATATACCGTTGAAGCCAATCAGGAAATTTCCAAATTGGAAAATTTAGAAAGTGACCCAGAAGATATATTACCTTTTTAAATGGAAATCACAGAACCCCCACCCAATTTAATGAATATACTCATGATCAGACCGGAAGGTGGTGTGGTCATTTTTATGTTTATTGTTTTGGTTTTATTATTATTATCAGCTCTAATTTCAAGTGCTGAATCTGCTTTTTTTTCATTATCTCCTCAGGAAACAAATCAAATTAGACAGGAAAATTCATCAACATCCAAATTAATTATTGATTTATTGAATATGCCTAATGAGCTGTTGGCAACAATATTGATTACTAATAATTTTTTAAACGTTGGAATTGTTATTTTATCTAGCTTTATCCTCAATTACTTCTTCCCTTTTGCTGATAATTATTTTAGATTTTTTCTCGAAGTTATTGGCATAACACTATTGATTCTTCTTTGGGGTGAGGTAATCCCTAAAATATTTGCGGTTAAGAACCCTACAAAGGTTTCAAAAATCATGGCACGACCGTTATACTACTTATATAAATTTCCAGTGGTTTACTGGATCGTTAATGCATTGGTTAAAAGTTCAAAATTATTTAGTGGAAGCAAAAAAGCCACCGTAAATCTGTCCTCATCGGATTTAGAAAAGGCTGTAGCCATTACAAAAGAGGAAACTGAAGATGAGGAACATAAAATATTGGAAGGAATAGTAAAATTTGGTAAAACAGAAGCTTCTCAGATCATGAAACCACGAGTCGAGGTTGCCGCTGTAGATTTAGAAATGAAATTCAGTGAGATTAAGCAGTTCGTTTTAGATTGCGGCTTTTCTCGTATACCTGTATACAAAGAAACGGCTGATCAGGTGGTTGGCATTTTATATATTAAAGACCTTTTACCTTATTTAAATCAGGATGATAAATTTAATTGGAAAAGTACATTAAGAAAACCTTTTTTCATTCCGGAGAATAAAAAAATTAATGACCTTTTACAAGAATTTAAAAATCTCAAAATGCACTTATCTATTGTGGTTGATGAATATGGTGGAGCATCTGGAATAGTGACTTTGGAGGATATTTTAGAAGAAATTGTTGGAGACATTACGGATGAATTCGATGAAGAGGACTTGGTTTATTCAAAAGTAGATGAGCATACCTTCATTTTTGAGGGTCGGACCTCTTTAATGGATTTTTATAAAGTTGCAAAAGCAAATAATGAAAAATTTGAAGAACTAAAAGGCGAAGCTGAAACCCTCGGTGGATTTGTGATTGAACAAGCAGGTAGAATCCTAAAAAACAATGAGTTTGTGATTATAGACAAATACAAAATCATTGTAGAATCATCTGATAAAAGAAGAATTAAAACGCTAAAAGTGATATCCAACCATGAATAAAAGTCTTTTCCTTTGTTTGTCTTTGTTCCTTCTTTTTATTGTATCATGTAATGACGACGAAAGTGATGGAGCAAAAACCTTAAGGGGTCAAAACTCAACATTTTTAAAAATTGAATTCCCAGATCACAATTACCATCTAGAAGAAGGAGCTGCTCCATTTAAATTTAAAATTTCTGATATCAGTACGCTCAAAACACCGGTGAACTGTAACGAATATTACTGTGAACAAGAAATCTATCTTGGAAGAGAAATTGATGGCAATATTAATTTGTTTTATAAAAAAGTAAAACATCCTGACTCTCTGGCTAGACTTATAAACTTTTCGAACGAAGAGGTAGATTTTCATAAAATGAAAGCCTCTAAAATTGAGTATAATCAAATCATTGATACGGATAGCAATGTTTATGGCACCTTATTCGAGTTAAAGGGAGATGTTGCAACAAATTTTCAATTTTACTTAACTGACTCAATACGAAATTTTGTTCGTGGAGAAGTTGTGTTAAATTGTGTGCCCAATTATGATTCATTACAGCATGTTTTGGGTTATATTAAAGTTGACCTCGAAGAAATGATTAATTCTTTTGAATGGTTGAAAGATTAAAAGGTGAAATCATTCTGGCCTTGGGAAGTAATCTTGGAAATCGAGAAGAAAATCTCTCAAATAGCATTTCATTAATTGGAAAAAAGATTGGAGAGGTTACTAAAATTTCGAAATATTTTGAAAATGATCCTGTGGGTTTTGATTCAAAAAATAAATTTATCAACCTTTGTATTAAGGTAGAAACTACTAAAAAACCACTTGAAATTTTAAAAGAGCTTAAGTCCATTGAAAAATCTTTAGGACGAATATGGACGAACAAAGAATATGAAGATCGACCTTTGGATATTGATATTATTTTATTCAACGATTTTATAATGACCTCTGAGGATTTGATAATTCCTCATCCTAGATATACTTCAAGACCCTTTGTCCTAGTACCAATGTGCGGAATTGGTGATTACATTGACCCGAAAGTTTTTTTAACTTGCAAGCAACTATTAAAATAAAAATATGAAAAGAAGCGCAAACTTAATTGACTCTTAACTTATTCTTATTAACTTTGCGCATAATTTTGAAAATTAAATTAATTATGAAAGCTAATACATTAAGAACAATCGTTGGACTTTTTATTTCAGGTCTGATTATCTCCAGTTGTTCGTTGGTAAAAGATTTTGACTACACAGTAACACCAAATCCTTTAGAAATGCACGGTGACAGCGTTAAATTTACAGTAGTTGTAAACATTCCTGAAAAAGGAATTAAAAAAACTGTGAAAGCTGAAATCACACCAAAATTGGGAGGAACTAGTTTAGGCGTATGGACTGTTCAAGGTTCTAAAATTACCGGAAATGGAAAAGTGATAGAATACAAACCTGGAGGGACAGCTACATTTGAAATGGCTCTTGCTTACGATCCTTCATTTGAAGCAGCTGATTTGGTTCTAACAGGAAAAGTTTTCAAAAAAGAGAAAGAGAAAGCAGAAATTCCTGAGCAAAAAATAGCAGATGCCACGATAGTAACCCCTTTAATGGTAAGAAAAGAATTTGGTATGCTCTATCAAAAAGATGAATTGATAAGAGTTGTTGACAAGAGCGTTTCTGCCATAATCAATTTTGATAAAGGAAAGTCTTTGGTGAAATCTAAAGAGCTAAAGGATGAGGATATCAAAGTCCTTGTTGCCTGGATAGACTCAGCACAAAATAATCCAAAAATCGAGATTGAATCAATCAATGTGCGCGGATATGCATCCCCAGACGGAGAATTTGCAAAAAACGGAGATCTATCAAAAGACCGTGTTAATACCGCAAGTAAGGCTTTTTCTAAACTCATGAAAAAGGCAAAACTTGACAAATATATGGATACATCGACTTATGATAAAGAAGGTCTTGGTGAAGATTTTGAAGAATTCAAAAAACAACTTGCTGCTACTGAAACAATTTCAGAAGGAGATAAGAATCTTTTTATAAGAATTCTGGAAAAGGTTGCGGATCCTGAAGCACGAGAAAAGGAAATGATTAATCTTGGGAAATCATTCAAAGAATTAGAAAAAGATGTTTTCCCTAATATCCGTAGATCAGTAATCACCGTGAATTATAAAGAAAGTGGATTGACTGATGATGAAATGATTGCTTTCTCTACAAACAACACAGATACTTTAACCGTAGAAGAAGTACTTTACACCGGAGAAAATCTTCTAAAAGATATTAACTCAAGAGTTGCACTATACACTGCAACTGCAGAACCTTTGAATGATAGTAGGGTATTTAATAACTTAGGAGCACTTCATTATTTACAAAACAATTTGCCTGCTGCAAAAGAAAACTTAGAAGCATCTGCTGCTCTTATTGAATCTGGAGAAGCTATGAATAACCTAGCAGCAATTGCGATTCTAGAGGACGACAGAGCTAAAAGTAGAACCTTGTTAAGTAGCGCTAAAGGAATGTCAAATGAAAAAATGAGCACCGTTAAGTCAAATGTGGCTGCTTTAGACATATTAGATGGTAATTACAGTTCTGCAGAAAGTAATATTAGCGGGAACAACTTTAATAAGGCCTTGGCACAATTACTTCAGGGTAACATTACGGATGCGGAAGCTACACTTTCGGCAAGTGATGATAGTGAAGGTGACGCTCTTTATCTTACAGCAATAATGGCTGCAAGAGCTGGATCTGGCGTAAGTGATGTTGTAGCTAAACTTGCTTTAGCTCTTGAAGCTGATAGTAGCCTTAAAGCTAAGGCGTCTAAGGACAGAGAATTTGTAAAATTCTTTGCTGATGAAGCTTTCAAAAGTGCTGTTGAATAAAAATTGAATTTAACAATAAAAAAGCTCCTTTTAGGGGCTTTTTTTATGCAATTTAGATAAATAGATTTGTTCAAGTTGACCTGGGGTTGGAATTAAATTAAATGAACACGATAAGGCTTTACAATCCATTAGTGTACTATAGCCAAAATACCCACAAATTTCTTGGGCTTTACCCATTACCTCATCTGCCTTTTCCATATCCGTATTTGGAATGAAAATAGCTTGCATATCATGATCATTCATCTCTTTTCTTACATGTGGACCTCCGATGATATATTGAATCTGATTATTATTGAGCTGATTACTAAAATGACTTAGTAAATATTTGGAATAGCTACTAGGGCCATTAACTACAAGAACTGACTGAATTGTTTTTTTATGATCTGTTTTCAGCAGATCAAATCGCGAATGGTGACCTATTTGAAAAGTGTTTTTAAAATAATTATTTTTAGAAAGACCACCTGCCAAATTTTCATCATCATCCATTATCCATATTCCCTTAAATTTAGATATCTGGTGTCTATTTACAAGGTTAAATATTCTGTAAGCTCCCTTTAAAGGGAATTTCAATTGATGTGTAATAAAGATACTTGGGATTTTGTCTGAATAAAAACCGTAACGCTGATCCGAGATCAAAAGGTCCAAATTATAGCTTTCTACATTTTGATTACATAATTTTTGTTCTCTCTTCGCAAAAGTGTAAAGTCGAATTAATGAACGAAAGAGGTCCCCTTTAAAATTACCTCGGCCTCGAAAACTGAATGGATACCCCTCATGTTTTATGAAAGTAATACCTTCAAGATATTGGTCAAAAATAATCTTTTGCTCATGGTTGCAAAAGACAAAGACTTCATTAAATTGGGCATGTAATTGGTGAATAATCGGAACACAGCGCGTTACATGGCCTAGTCCCCAATTAAGAACAGAAATTCCAATTCGTTTGTTTTTTATTGTTTCTATGCGATACACATTTTAAAATTAGAAAAATAGAGAACAATTAAAGTGATATTGATTAATTTAGCCGAACATATTATTAAAATTAAGAATGAAAGAGGGAACAGAATTCAGAAAGTATGCGACAAAGCATATGGGCATAAATAGTACTTTTGTTGATCATTACATTGAATCATCATTGACACCATATATAATTGAAGAACGGTCATTAAATATGACTCAGATGGATGTCTTCTCAAGATTGATGATGGACCGTATTATCTTTTTAGGCACTGGAATAAATGATCAAGTAGCAAATATTATTAATGCACAATTACTTTTTCTAGAATCTGTTGATTCTAAAAAAGATATTCAAATATATTTGAATTCTCCTGGGGGATCTGTTTATGCAGGACTCGGAATATATGACACCATGCAGTATATCAGACCAGATGTTGCAACTATTTGTACAGGAATGGCGGCTTCAATGGGAGCGGTCCTCTTGTGTGCAGGAGCGGATGGAAAAAGAAGTGCGCTTAAACATTCGAGGGTGATGATTCATCAACCACTAGGAGGAGCACAAGGACAAGCAAGTGATATTGAAATTACCGCTAGAGAAATCCAAAAGTTGAAAAAAGAGTTATATGAAATCATAGCCACCCATTCTAAGCAATCATATGATAAAGTTTGGGAAGATTCTGACCGTGATTATTGGATGACTTCTCAAGAGGCGAAGGACTACGGTATGGTCGATGAAGTTCTTCTTAGAAATCCAAAGTAATGTCTAAAAAGACTACAAGCTGTTCATTTTGTGGCCTTAAAAGAGAAGAGGTTCAAATATTAATTGCAGGTGTAACTGGTCACATCTGTGAAAATTGTGCCGCTCAAGCAAATCAAATCGTTTCTGAAGAATTTAGTATTTCTAAGGAGCCGAAATCGGTTAAAAAGGATTTAAAAATTAAATTTCCAAAGGAAATTAAGGCGGAACTCGATGAATATGTAATTGGACAGGAAAATGCAAAAAAAGTACTTTCGGTTGCTGTATATAATCATTACAAAAGACTAAATGCTCCTGAGGATAATGTTGAGATTGAAAAATCAAATGTGATCTTAATTGGTAGAACAGGAACAGGAAAAACGCTTTTAGCAAAAACAATTGCAAAGCTTCTAAATGTTCCATTTTGCATTGCGGATGCGACTGTTCTTACCCAAGCTGGATATGTTGGTGAGGATGTAGAAAGTGTTCTTTCTCGTTTATTACAGGTATCCGATTATAATGTTGAGCAAGCAGAAAAAGGCATCGTTTTTATAGACGAAATTGATAAAATTGCTCGAAAAGACGACAACCCTTCCATAACCAGAGATGTCTCCGGAGAAGGTGTCCAGCAAGCATTATTAAAACTTCTTGAGGGTTCTCAAGTTAATGTTCCACCTCAAGGAGGCAGAAAGCATCCTGAACAAAAAATGATTCAAATTAACACTAGAGGTATTCTATTTATCTGTGGTGGGGCATTTGACGGGATTGAAAAATTAATTGCGCAAAGAGTAAATAAGCAAACCATTGGGTTTTCAAAAACAGAAGATGATTACATCGAAAAAGATTCTTTACTAAGTTATGTAAATGCAACAGATGTTAAATCTTTTGGATTAATACCTGAATTAATTGGGAGGTTTCCGGTTATTAGCTATTTAAGTCCACTTGATAAACTGGCTTTAAAAAGAATCCTAACTGAGCCAAAAAATGCGCTAATAAAACAATACCTTAAGATATTTGAATTGGATGGAATCAAACTTAGCTTTGATAAAGAAGTGTTTGATTTTATTGTTGAAAAAGCCATAGAATATCAATTGGGGGCTCGTGGATTAAGATCTATTTGTGAAGCTATATTAACAGACGCAATGTTTGATTACCCTTCAAGTAAAAAGAAAAAATTAAATATCACTTTAGAGTATGCACAAGGAAAATTCAAAAAATCTAAAATTGCAAAGCTAAAGGTGGCCTAATAATACAAGACTTATTCTTAATTTTACCTGCTATTATCGTAAAAAAAATGAAAACATTACAATTTAGAGAAGCATTGAGAGAGGCAATGTCGGAAGAGATGAGAAAAGATGATCGTGTCTTTTTATTAGGTGAAGAAGTTGCAGAATACAACGGAGCATATAAAGTTTCTCAAGGGATGTTGGATGAGTTCGGACCTCAGAGAGTAATTGATACACCCATTGCTGAACTGGGGTTTGCCGGCATTGCGGTAGGTGCGTCAATGAATGGATTGAGACCAATAGTTGAATTTATGACTTGGAATTTTGCGATATTGGCGGCAGATCAAATCATAAATTCTGCAGCAAAGATGTTACAGATGTCTGGAGGTCAATACCATTGTCCAATTGTTTTCAGAGGGGGTAATGGAACTGCTGGTCAGCTCGGAGCTACACATTCCCAAAGCTTTGAATCCTTTTATGCACATGTCCCAGGTTTAAAAGTAATTACACCCTCAAACCCTGCTGATGCTAAAGGATTATTAAAAGCGGCCATAAGAGATGAAGATCCCGTTGTATTTTTGGAATCTGAAAAAATGTACGGGGATAAGGGAGAGGTACCGGAAGGTGAATTTATTATTCCTATTGGAGTCGCAGATGTAAAAAGAAAAGGGACCCATATTACTGTCGTTAGTTTTGGAAAAATTATAAAAATCGTTGAAGAAGTAGCCGAAATATTGGCTAAAGAAAATATTGAAATAGAAATTATAGATTTGAGAACTATTCGACCTTTAGATTTTGCTACTGTAGTGGAATCCGTAAAGAAAACGAATAGATGCGTTATTGTCGAAGAATCATGGCCATTTGCATCAATTTCCTCAGAAATTGCATTTCATCTACAGAGCAATGCATTTGATTATTTAGATGCACCAGTACTAAGGGTTACTCAGACTGATACTCCATTTGCTTTTTCACCAACACTTATTGATGAAGCCCTCCCAAATAAAGATCGATTAATCGAGGCCATCAAAAAAGTGATTTATACCCAATAATCCATCGTGAATTTCACAACCAATACCTGTATTTGTTGAAAAAAATCAAAGTTTTTTAGGCTTACTATTGTGTAATAAATAAAATGTAGTAACTTTGCACCCCTCAAAGAACGTTTGAGGATAACATTTTATTTACAATTAAGAGTATTTTTTTATGCCAACTATTCAACAATTAGTTCGCAAAGGAAGAACTGCGGTAGTAAAGAAAAGTAAATCTGCTGCACTTGATTCATGTCCGCAAAGAAAAGGGGTATGTGTTCGAGTTTACACTACAACTCCAAAGAAGCCAAATTCGGCTATGCGGAAAGTAGCAAGAGTTCGCCTTACGAACGGTAAAGAAGTTAACGCTTACATCGGAGGTGAAGGTCACAATCTTCAAGAACATTCCCTTGTATTAGTAAGAGGCGGAAGAGTTAAAGATCTTCCTGGAGTCCGTTATCACATCGTTCGCGGTGCTGAAGATACAGCGGGTGTTCAGGGAAGAACTCAAAGAAGATCAAAATACGGAACAAAGCGTCCGAAGCAGAAATAATCATATAACCTTTATTATTTATATATAATGAGAAGAAGAAAGGCCAAAAAAATTGCTATTCTGCCAGACCCAAAGTTTAATGAGGTTGTGGTTACCAAGTTTGTAAACAATCTTATGTTCTCTGGTAAAAAAAGTTTAGCATTTAGAATATTTTACGATGCCATTGATATGGTTGACAGCAAAGTAGAAGACCAAGATGGTCTGGATGTTTGGAAAAAAGCAATTGAAAACGTTACACCAAGTGTTGAGGTAAGAAGTAGAAGAGTTGGTGGTGCGACATTCCAAATCCCAACACCAGTTAGAGAAGGAAGGAAAGCCTCACTTGCCATGAAGTGGCTAATTGGTTTTGCCCGAAAAAGAAATGAAAAAACAATGGCTCAAAAATTGGCTGCAGAAATAATAGCTGCATCTAAAGAGGAAGGTGCTGCTTTCAAGAAGAAAGAAGATACCTTAAGAATGGCCGAAGCAAACAAAGCATTTTCACATTTTAGATTTTAAGAAATGGCAAGAGATCTCAAATACACAAGAAATATCGGAATTGCTGCTCACATTGATGCAGGAAAAACGACAACCACAGAGAGAATTCTGTATTATGGTGGAGTAAGCCACAAAATTGGTGAGGTTCATGATGGTGCTGCTACCATGGACTGGATGGAGCAAGAGCAAGAACGTGGTATTACCATTACTTCTGCTGCCACGACTTTAAATTGGAATTACAGAGATCAGGAATATCATATGAATATCATTGATACCCCGGGACACGTAGACTTTACTGTTGAGGTAAATCGTTCTCTCAGGGTGCTTGACGGATTGGTATTCTTATTTTCTGCTGTTGATGGTGTTGAACCACAATCAGAAACAAACTGGAGATTGGCAAACAACTACAATGTTCCAAGAATCGGTTTTGTGAATAAAATGGACCGTCAGGGAGCTGATTTCTTAAATGTATGTACTCAGGTTAAGGAAATGTTAGGTAGTCACGCACTTCCTCTTCAAATCAATATAGGAGCGGAGGATGACTTCCAAGGTGTTGTGGATTTAATCAATTTTAAAGGAATTGTTTGGAACGAGGAAGATATGGGGATGACCTTCAAAGAAATTCCGATTCCAGATGATGTAATTGATGAAGCGAGAAAATTAAGAGGTGAATTATTGGAAGCTGTGGCCGAATTTGACGACACCTTAATGGAAAAATATTTCGAGGATGAAAATTCTTTAACGGAGAGAGAAATTCTCGATGCATTGCGTGAAGCAACTATCTCCGGAAAGGTTGTCCCAATGATGTGTGGGTCCGCTTTTAAAAACAAAGGTGTTCAAGCTATGCTTGATATGGTTATGGAAATCTTACCTTCACCATTGGATATTGAAGGTATTAAAGGCACCAATCCAAAAACAGATGCTGAAGAGATAAGACAACCATCATACGATGAGCCATTTTCTGCCTTAGCATTTAAAATTGCAACTGATCCATTCGTAGGTCGATTGTGTTTCGTAAGAGCATACTCCGGTAAGCTTGATGCCGGGTCTTATGTTTACAATACCAGATCTAACAATAAAGAAAGAATTTCAAGAATCTTTCAAATGCACGCGAAAGAGCAAAAGCAAGTTAAAGAACTTGGTGCAGGAGATATTGGCGCTGTTGTAGGTTTTAAGGATATAAGAACTGGTGATACATTATGTGCAGAAAATGCACATATCATTTTGGAATCAATGATTTTTCCTGACCCTGTAATTGGAATTGCTATTGAGCCAAAAACTCAGGCAGACACTGATAAATTGTCTGTTGGTTTACAAAAATTATCTGAAGAGGATCCCACTTTCCAAGTAAAAACAGACGAAGAATCTGGTCAGACTATTATTTCTGGTATGGGTGAGTTGCACTTGGAAATTATTGTAGATAGATTAAAGAGAGAGTTTAAGGTTGAAGTTAATCAGGGTGCTCCTCAAGTTACTTACAGAGAAGATATCACAGCTGCTGTTGACCACAGAGAGGTCTACAAAAAGCAAAGTGGTGGTCGTGGTAAATTTGCGGATATTCTTGTTAAAATTGAACCTCAAACAGATCCAGAAAAAACAGGGCTTGAATTTATAAACTCTATTAAGGGAGGTAATATTCCAAAAGAATACATTCCTTCCGTTGAGAAAGGGTTCAAGGATTCTATGAAAACAGGAGTTTTAGCCGGTTTCCCAGTGGAGTCTATGAAAATAGAATTGGTAGATGGTTCTTTTCACGCTGTCGATTCAGATTCTCTATCATTCGAGCTATGTGCAAAAATGGCATACAGAGAAGCTATAAAACAATGTTCTCCGATTTTATTGGAACCTATTATGAAAATAGAGATTATTACACCAGAGGAAAATATGGGTGATGTAGTTGGTGACTTAAACAGAAGACGTGGAATGATGAAAGGAATGGATGATAAAAACGGAGCAAAAGTGTTAAGAGCTGATGTTCCATTATCGGAAATGTTTGGGTATGTTACTCAGTTAAGAACAATTACTTCGGGTAGAGCAACTTCGTCGATGGAATTTTCTCACTATGCTGAAGCTCCAAAAAATGTAGCTCAGGATGTAGTCGATAAAGCAAACGGAAAAGTTGTTGCATAAATAATATAAGCAGAAACAAATGAGTCAAAAAATTCGAATTAAATTAAAATCTTACGATCACAACTTAGTTGATAAGTCGGCTGAAAAGATTGTTAAGACGGTAAAGTCTACTGGTGCGGTGGTTAGTGGTCCAATTCCACTTCCTACACATAAGAGAATTTACACGGTGTTGAAGTCTCCACATGTAAACAAAAAAGCAAGGGAACAATTTGAACTTTGTTCTTACAAAAGATTAATGGATATCTATAGCAGTTCGTCGAAGACTGTTGATGCTTTGATGAAACTTGAATTGCCAAGTGGAGTTGATGTAGAAATTAAAGTATAATTAAATAAAAGAGAAAACATG
>QOQC01000009.1 GCA_003331365.1 Flavobacteriales bacterium
AGCTCTACCATGAAGAGTGTAAATAAAGCCTTTGGGTGTATTTTTCGATTTGAAAAGATTACAAAAGCCACCCAAGCTGCGACTCCAGCCCAAGCGAATAACATTAATTGATAATCCGGATTCATTCTTTAATTTTTAAGATTAAGGCTCGAATTTACTAAAAAAAAATGCGAGCAAACACATTATTCAGCTATTTGTTCATGTAAAAATGGATTCTAAAATAAAATCGTCATATTTGTGCTACTCTAATTTCCGATGCTGGATATTTTAGAATAAAAAACTCAAAAGCTGATTCTTATGAAAAAACCGATTTTATTTTTTATGTCTTTGGTGGTATCAGGCGCCATTTTTTCTCAAACTTTTTCTGATGATTTTGAATCCTATACTGTGGGCTCTTATTTAGGGAGCAGCTCACCAGATTGGACGACTTGGAGTGGAGTAGAGGGAGGTGCAGAAGATGTAATGATTACAAACAATAATGCAAGTAGTGGAACCCAATCGATTTATTTCTCCTCAACCTCTGGTAATGGAGGACCTGAGGATGTTGTTCTTCCTTTTGATCAGGTATATAATTCAGGTAATTTCTCCATTGAAGCCAATTTCTTCATTGAGGCTGGAAAAGGGGCCTATTTTAATCTTCAGGGCACCTTAATTGTTGCTCAAGTTTGGGCTATGGATTGTTATATGCTGCAAGACGGAACATTAAAGTTATCTAATCAGGGGACACCCTATTTAACAGCCAATTATCCAAGTGCTCAGTGGTTTAATATGCGAATCGAAATGGATTTAACCTCTAATGTTTGGGAGTTATTTATTGATAATGTTTCTCAAGGGACTTTTTCAAACCCAACGGGTCAAATTGGAATTCTAGATTTATATCCGGTAAATCCAACCAGTCAAGGTGGAAACGGTATTTCTGGTTTTTACGTTGATGATATAAGCTACACGCACATACCTGCGAACCTTCCGAATTTAAATGGTGGAGTTACATTTATCTCTCAAATTAATGGAATTTCCGGTTTAAGCTATGATGTTACGGCAACAGTAAGAAACTTAGGGTCAACTACCATTAATTCTTTTGATTTAACCTACAATTACGATGGAAGCAATGTGACAGAAAACATTACCGGTTTAAACCTTCTTTCCTTAGATACATATGAGCATACTTTTGCCACACAGCTCACGCCTATTCTCGGTAACAATGATTTAATGGTTACCATTTCAAATGTGAATGGCTCTGGAACTGATGATGATTCTTCAGACGATTCTAAAGTAATCAGTATAGATCCAATAGTGCCAGCTACTGGTAAGGTAGTTGTGGGAGAAGAAGCAACAGGAACGTGGTGTCAGTGGTGCCCGAGAGGTGCAGTATATATGGATTTGTTCGAGGAAACATATGGTGATTACTGGATTGGAATAGCTGTTCACAACGGAGATCCTATGGCGGACCCTGTTTATGATACAGGTATGGGTGCTTTAATTGGTGGGTATCCGAGTGCGGTTGTTGATAGAGGAACCGATGTTGATCCGTCAGCTATGAATGCAGATTTTCTAGATCGCTTGCAAACAGAACCTGCAGCGGTGATTCTCAATGGAGCAAATTGGGATCCAGTAACAAGAGTGTTAGATGTGTCAGTGAAAACTACATTTTCTCAAAATGCATCAAATAATTATAAGATTGCCTGTGCTTTAACTGAAGATAATGTATCGGGAACATCTTCAGGCTATAATCAATCTAATGCATATGCTGGTGGTGGTAATGGAGTAATGGGAGGGTATGAATCATTACCTAATCCTGTTCCTGCAGCTCAGATGATTTATGATCACGTTGCCCGAGCTATTTCGCCAAGCTTTGAAGGTTCCTCAGCAAGTTTGCCAGGAACAATTAATGCCGGTGAAAGTCATATCTCAAATTTTTCTTTTACCCTACCTGCGGATTGGGACGAGAATAACATGCATATCATTGGATTACTGCTTGATCCTTCAGGTCGCATAGATAATGCAGCATCAACATCCATTTCTGAAGCTGAGGCTAATGGATTTGAAGTAGGACCTAATTTGGGTATAACGGAGTTTTTCGACAATAATATTGATGATGTACTTAAGGTGTATCCAAATCCGGTATCTGATATTTTAAATGTATCTATATTATCTCCTGATGCTGCAGAAAATACAATTTCTATATATAATCATACTGGAAAACTCATAAGAACATTTGATATGAATGTAACAAGCGGATCTTGGAATTTCAATATTGATGTTTCGAAATATGCAAAAGGTCTGTACTCGATTGAATACAGAAATAACAGAGCAATAAACATAAAAAAGTTTGTTGTGCAATAGATATGAGAATTTTTTAGAAAGCCACTTCGGTGGCTTTTTTTATGCTATAATTTTAACGACTCCCTTGATAGCTTCCGCCGTCCTTTTAACCTCATTTAAGGTTTTCCCTGTAATTGTAATGTGTCCCATCTTTCTCATTGGCTTGGTGATTTCCTTCCCATACAAATGTGGATAAACGCCGCTAAATTTTAGCAGTTCGTCGAGGCCTTCGTATTTTGCAGTACCTGTATAGCCTTTTTCTCCGAGCAGGTTAACCATTGCGCCTACTTGTACCAATGAGGTATCCCCTAAGGGTAGTCCGATGATCGATCTTAAATGTTGGGCAAATTGTGATGTTTTACAACATTCTATTGTGTGATGGCCACTGTTGTGTGGTCTTGGTGCAATTTCATTGACAAGAATTTCACCTGACTTTGTCAAAAACATTTCTACCGCAAGTATGCCAACCATATCCAGTTTTTTGATCACATCGGAGGCAATGTCTTTTGCTTTTCTTTCAATGTCAGCAGATATTTCAGCAGGAGAAAACAAAAACTCAACAAGATGTGCTTCAGGATTAAATTCGCATTCGACTGAAGGAAAAGTGCTTATTTGACCGTCCTTGTTTCTTGCAACAATAATTGAAATTTCTTTTTCAAAATCAACCAGGTCCTCTATCAGATGTGCATCTTCAAAAGAGCTACTCGCATCGTTTAATATTTGAACCCCTTTCCCGTCGTAGCCACCTGTTCTCAACTTTTGGACTACAGGATAATTAATACTTGCATTGATTAATGCATCTTTATTTTCGTATAAAGTAAATGATGAGGTTGGAATATGGTGTTCCTTGTAAAACTCTTTTTGGGTCCCTTTATCTTTTATTATTCGTAAAACTCGTGGCTGAGGATATACTGGGATTCCTGTATTCTCAAGAGCCTCAAGCGCCTCAATATTTACATTCTCAATTTCTACGGTAATTAGGCTTTTGTCTTTTCCAAATTCAATAACTGCATCGTAATCTGTTAATGATGCACAAGTAAAAGATTGAGCAATAGATGAACACGGTGCATTTTTATCTGGATCCAAAATGTGGATGTGAAGATTAAGATTTGTGGCTTCTTGAATTAACATTCTACCCAACTGACCACCACCAAGAACTCCTATTTTGAATTCTTTACTGTTCCAATTTCTATTCATGAAACAAAGATACAGCTATACCTCTTATATTTTCATCTTAGGCCTTAAAATCGTACATTTGCATCCCTAATGACAAAAGAAATCCATCTTATAGACAAAACCTTTGTTCCATATATTAGTGAGGATCAAATCCTTTCACGAATCAAAGAGTTGGGTCAACAATTACGCTCGGATTATGGCACTGAAAACATTTTGTTTTTATCCGTACTCAATGGTTCTTTTATGTTTACCTCAGATTTAATGAAAGAACTGATTGGTGAAGTTGAGCTTTCTTTTATTAAGCTATCTTCTTACGAAGGAACCTCAACCACCGGAGAGGTGCACGAATTGATAGGATTGAACCAGGATATTGAGGGAAGGAAGATTGTCATTTTGGAAGATATTGTGGATACTGGATTGACCGTTGATCGTGTAATGACGATGCTTAAAATGCAAAATCCAAGTTCAGTTGAGGTATGTACATTATTATATAAGCCAAATGCTTTTAAAGGAGATTCAGCTCCAAAGTATTTTGGATTCGAAATTCCTAATAAATTTGTAGTTGGTTATGGATTGGACTATAATCAACTTGGAAGAAATTTAAAGGAGATATATCAATTAAAGGAATAATTTTATGTTAAATATTGTATTGTTTGGCCCTCCGGGAGCCGGAAAGGGCACTCAATCGGAAAGACTTATCGAAAAGTACAATCTGGTACATCTTTCTACAGGTGATATTTTCAGGGCAAATATTAAAGGAGAAACAGAGCTTGGAAAGCTTGCCAAAAGCTATATGGACAAAGGACAGCTTGTTCCTGATTCGGTTACGATTGACCTTTTGCGTTCAGAAGTTGAAAAGTACAAAGAACCTAATGGCTTTATTTTTGACGGTTTTCCCAGAACAAACACCCAAGCAAATGCCCTTGATTCTTTCTTATCGTCGATAAATACTTCGATTACGATGATGCTTTCTTTGGATGTGGATGAAGATGAGCTAAAAAGTAGATTATTGAAAAGAGCAGAAACCAGTGGAAGAGCGGATGATGCTGATCCTGAGATTATTAAAAATAGAATTGCTGTTTATAAAAAGGAAACGGCTCCCGTGAAGACATTTTATGCTGAGCAAAATAAATTTCATGGAATTGATGGAATGGGTTCAGTAGATGATATAACGCAAAGGCTCTTTGATTCCATTGATGCAAATTAAATTTTAAATGGCTTCCGATAATTTTGTTGATTATGTGAAAATCCATGTCAAATCTGGCAATGGAGGAGGCGGTTCAACGCATTTCAGAAGAGAAAAGTATATACCCAAAGGAGGACCTGATGGTGGTGATGGTGGTCGTGGTGGGCATGTGATATTAAGAGGGAATAAGCAGCTTTGGACCTTACTGCACCTTAAGTTTAAAAAGCACATCAAAGCGGAGCATGGGGCACATGGTTCTAGTAATTTAAAAACGGGCTCTCAAGGGAAGGATGTATATATCGACGTTCCATTGGGTACCATTGTACGAGATGATGAGTCTGAAGAGGTACTCTTCGAAATAACGGATGATGGTGAAGAAAAAATTCTTCAGAAAGGGGGTAGAGGTGGACTTGGAAATAATCATTTTAAATCTTCAACAAATCAAACTCCAAGACATGCTCAGCCAGGCGAAGAGGGTAGTGAAGGATGGAAAATATTAGAGCTTAAAATTCTTGCAGATGTTGGTTTGGTAGGCTTTCCGAATGCAGGAAAGAGCACCTTGCTTTCCGTGGTCTCTGCTGCTAAACCTGAGATTGCTGATTATCCATTTACGACAATAAGGCCCAATTTAGGAATCGTGTCCTATCGAGATTATAGATCTTTTGTAATGGCAGATATTCCTGGAATCATTAAAGGAGCATCTGAAGGTAAGGGCTTGGGATATCGATTTTTGAGACACATTGAAAGAAATTCTGTACTTCTCTTCATGATTCCTGCGGACTGCGATCATATTGCAAGTGAATACGAAATTCTTAAAAATGAACTAGAGGCTTATAATCCTGAGCTCATGCATAAGGACAGTGTATTGGTTATCAGTAAGTCAGATATGCTGGACGACGAATTGAAGCAGGAATTAGATCTCGAATTAAAGCAAGAGCTTGAAGGAGTACCTTATTTATATATTTCCTCAGTAGCACAAACCGGACTATTGGAGCTAAAAGATGAAATCTGGAAATTGATTGAACATGATTGACTTTCTTGATTCCTTAGATCGCTCACTCATCCTTGTTATAAATGGGTGTAATTCTGAGTTGATGGATCAATTTATGTGGTTTTTTTCAGGTCCATTTATTGTTATTCCAATCGTATTGATCATTTTATGGACCTTGTATCAATCCTATTCGCTCAAACAATCTGGATGGATCCTTTTAGGAATAATAATCACAATTGCCATTGCAGATTTGAGCTCGGTTTATCTTTTTAAGGAAGTTTTTATGCGTTATCGGCCTTCGCATCATATTGAATTATCCCAACATCTTCATTTTTACCAATTCGAAAACGGTGATTTTTACAAAGGAGGAAAGTATGGATTTGTCTCCTCTCATGCAGCGAATTATTTTGCTTTACTGGTACTAGTTTACGGATTGATTGAACAGCATTGGATTAAGATTTTACTTGTATTAATTACACTTATTATATTGTACAGTCGTGTTTATTTGGGAGTTCACTATGTATCTGACGTGATTTGCGGTGCGATTTTGGGGTATTTAATTGCAAAAGTTGTTTTGCATTTTTTAATTTTAAAACAAATCAAGCGGTGATGAATTATCTCATGGTATTTGTAGGTGGAGGAATAGGAAGTGTAATGCGCTTCGGAGTTGGAAAAGTATTTTCAAAATATTTCACGCAGTTTCCTTTGTCTACCTTAATATCAAACCTTGCAGCCTGTTTGATTTTTGCCATAGCTATTTATTATGGATCGAAAGAATTAAAAAATGAGTGGATCACACCTTTTTTGATTGTAGGTTTGTGTGGAGGATTTAGCACTTTTAGTACTTTTTCTTTTGAAAACTTTCAGCTCTTTCACCAAGGAAATTATACCTTATTATTGCTAAATATTTTGATTTCAATCATCCCTGGTATATTGTGTTTTTATTTAGTGTCAGATAAACTGTAACCAACGGCATGATATGTGTTAGGTGGTTGGTAAATTAATTTAAATAATTATTATGGATTTTGTTAAAAAACTATTGCCAACGGTGTTAATTGGATTAGCTGTTGTTGTTACGGGATATATTTTAGGCACCTCGTATTTGTCTAAAGGTAAAGATGACCCTAAAATATCAGTTACGGGATTGGGACAAGAATCATTTGATTCTGATTTGATTGTATGGAGGGCCAGCTTTTCTAGAAATGCAATGGATTTGAAACAGGCTTATGCAGATTTAAATGCAGATGTTGTTAAGGTTAAAAAATTTCTATCTAGTCAAGGAATCCAAGAAAATGAAATCGTTTTTGATGCAGCTGACATCAGTAAAAATTACGACAATCAATACGACGAGAATGGAAATTTTAAGGAACGTGTTTTTCGTGGCTATGAGCTTAGACAGTCATTCGAAATACAATCGAAATCAGTGGATTTGGTTGAAAAGACTTCAAGAGAGGTTTCTAAGCTTATTGATGCAGGCATTGAATTGAATTCATATTCTCCTCAATATTATTACACCAAACTAGCTGAGCTGAAAATTAAAATGATTGAACAGGCCACAAAAGATGCTAAAAATCGTGCGGAAACCATTGCGAAAAATGGTGGTGGATCACTAGGTGATTTAGTAAAGGCAAATATGGGTGTGTTTCAAATTACCGCTGAAAATTCGAGTGATGAATATTCTTGGGGAGGAAGTTTTAATACGAGTTCCAAAAGAAAAACCGCAAGCATTACCATGCGTCTCAATTATGAGATAGATTAGGTGCTCATTTAGCCAAGCCATCTTAAAACATTGTCTCTCCAGATTTCATCTGCTTCCCGTTGGGTTAAAATATTTACTTCAACGGCGAAATCGATAACTCTTCCGGGAAATGAATTTCCAACGCCTTCCATTTCACCTAAAGGATAGGGGTCGTCGAGACCGGCTACGATTTGTGACACACCAACTCTTCTTTTGAGCAGCTCTAAGGTGTAGGAATCATGAACCAATGAATCAAAAAACAAATTTTTATGTCCAAGTGAGGCTCTTGGGTTTTCTACATCTTCAAATAGATCTGGTCTACCATCAAAGCCTTGAAGTCTCCGTCCATAATTTGCGATTCCAAGCATACATCCATGCGCAAAACAAGTTCTGATATTGGGAAATTTATTTGGAATATCATTCAAGGTGTATAAGTGAAGTGTATCCGCACATTGGGCCATCATCCATACCAGATGAAACCTCCAGTATTGGTCCTTGAGATTCACAATTTTTTCTCCGTCATAAGGGTGTATTTCAATCGCTATATTGTACTTATTCGCAAGCTCATATATTGGAAAAACAGATTTATCTGCAATAGATGTCCATTCATTCTTGTTATTAAGAAAGTGGGTAGGGAGGCATAGTAATTTTAAATTTAATTGACTTACACAACGCTCTATTTCCATAAGAGCCTCATCCATATACAAGGGTTGAACAACAAAACCAGAGGTGAATTTATCGGGGAATTCATGTTGAACAGAGGCATTAAAGTCATTTTGCCAAGTTATCGCATCTTTGGCATCCTCTTTTTGCCAACCATTACAATAGATTTGCGATAGATTGAGCATCACCCCGTGATCAATATTATACTTCTCCATCCATTCAAGTTTTTCCTTAAGAAAGAAACTAGGGTCTGTAATTGGTCTCGACCAATTTCCTTGTCGCATGAATTTTTTATCATCATCTATCCAAAACAGTTTTTTATCCTTCATAAATTGAGGAATTTGATTTGGTTCAGGAAGAATATGTCCGTGTCCGTTTATTCTCATTAGATAAGCTCAAAGAAAAATGTTGAAACGAATATACACAAAAAAAGAGCCTCAGCTGAGGCTCTTGATCAATGTGTTATTATAAACTTAAAATTTATACCTGCCGTCTTCAATCAATTTTTGTGCTATGATTTGTCGTGCCGCTTTAGGATTAAAGGGTTGGGTTTTTGTAAAACGTTTAAGACCCATAAGCATCATTCTTGCTTCATCACCTTCTGCATATGAATTAATGGCATCTTTGGCGGCTTTTGCAATTTTGTCCGCTACGTCATAAAAATAGGTTTTGGCAATGGCAATATCATGTTCACAGGCAGCCTCTCCTTGACTATCGATTTTTTTCTGGACTCGTAGGTATACCGATTCTGCCAAATAGGTCCAAATCGCCATGTCTGCAATATTCATTAATACTTCCTGCTCTTTAGCGAGTGATTGCATAAGCTTTTGGACTGCTGAACCTGCTACCATAAGTATGGCTTTTTTGAATCCATCAATCATATGCTCTTCGTTCCCTAAAGGAGTATCGCTTGGCTCAACAATGTCTGGAATACTCATTAGGTCACCTGCTACCTTCATCGCTGGTCCCATTAAATCAAGCTCTCCTTTCATGGCTCTTCTTAAGACCATGTCAACGGTCAACATTCTGTTGATTTCGTTTGTGCCTTCAAATATCCTATTAATGCGAGAATCCCTGTAAGCTCTTTCCACAGATGACTCAGCGGAGAATCCCATCCCGCCATATATTTGTACGGCTTCATCAACAACATAATCAAGACATTCCGAACCAGCTACTTTTAGAACAGCGCATTCGGGCGCAAATAGCTCAATACCTTTAAGTGTTGCTTGTCCTTTATCCATACCTGAATCAACAAGTCCTTGAATGGCGTCATCGATATTTTGTCCTGCTCTGTATGTGGCAGATTCAATGACATAAGTGTATATTACCTGCTCAGCAAGTTTATATCGAATAGCGCCGTATTTTGAAATAGGTCTTCCAAATTGTTCTCTTTCATTTGCATATTTTACCGATTCAGTAATAGCGCCTTTGGCTCCGCCCATAACTCCAGCAGCAAGCTTGATTCTACCAATATTTAAAATATTTAGTGCAATCTTAAATCCATTTTGACGATCTGAAAGCATATTCTCAACAGGAACTTTTACATTATTGAAAAATACTTGTCGGGTAGATGAACCCTTAATACCCATTTTCTTTTCTTCAGGATTTAGACTTATTCCTTCACTATCAGCTTCAACTAAAAATGCGGTAAGATTTTTATCGTCTTCAATTTTTGCAAAAACAGTAAATAAGTTAGCAAAACCTCCATTCGTGATCCACATTTTTTGACCATTTATGGTATAGTGGGTTCCGTCTTCTGATAAATCAGCTTTGGTTTTTCCAGAATTGGCATCCGAACCAGAGCTAGGTTCTGTAAGGCAATACGCGGCTTTCCATTCGCCAGAAGCCAGTTTAGGAATGTAATTTTTCTTTTGCTCTTCATTACCGTAATAGAGTAGTGGTAGTGTTCCAATACCTGTGTGTGCACCAAAGGCCACTGAAAACGAAAATCCTAAGCCTAAATATTCTGTCGCTAATAGTGAAGTTTTGAAATCAACACCCATTCCACCTAAATCTTCGGGCACTGATAATCCAAGCAAGCCTAGTTCTCCTGCTTTCTCCATGAGTGAAGGCATTAATCCTTCTTCCATGGCATCTATTCGATCAAGATGTGGTATTACTTCTTTTAAAATAAATTCCTCGCAGGTTTGAGCAATCATTCTGTGCTCTTCGCTCCATTCTTCGGGCGTAAATATATCTTCAGGTTTGGTATTTCGGATGATGAATTCACCACCTTTTATGGGGTTTTCTTTACTCATTTTTCGGTAATCAATTAATTAGTGAAACAAATATATGAAATTCAAAAGTATTATGCACGCATAATTAAATTAAATTTTCAATTTCATTCGATAATCATTCATAAAATATCCGTTTCCTATGTCTAGATCGATTTCCTCAACGATAGAAAAACCTATTTTTTTATAAAAATGTACCGCTGGGTTTGTTCTGTTTACAAACAAGTCAAGTTGAGTCATTCTATTTTCACGCCCTAAGTCAATTGCATAGTTGAGAAGGGATATCCCAATACCCTTTTTTTGTTGCTCATGATGCACATACAGCTTGTGAATGCGGATGTTTGATTTATTCTTTTTTATTTCATAGGATATAAATCCAAGAAAGGTATCTTTTTCTTTGTAAACCGCATACTTGTGACCATTTTGATGGTTTTCTCGAAGTTTTTTTTGGTTATACATCCATTCAAGCATGTATTCGATTTGCTTTTGGCTGATCATTGACTTAAAACTAACGGGCCATATGATTTTAGCCAAATCCTCTATAATATGAAGTTCTGATGAGTTTAATTCTTCGATCAAGATTATTTCTTTATAAATGGAATGACATGATTCCTATGATTCGATTGAAAGGAAATAAAATAAATTCCAGGTTGAAGCTGATTGCAGTCTACATGATTTCCATTTCGTTCTATTTGATGTGTTTTTCCAGATAGGTCTCTCAACGTAATTGAGCTTACTTCCATGGGAATATCTATAAATAATTCATCTTGGACAGGATTGGGATAAATCAGAATCTCGTTGCTTTCTTGAAGATTTTGGACTTGATTCAATAATACTGCCTGCTCTACAGCAGCAAGTGCGTTTACTTTCCCATGTCCCCATGTTGGATCTCCATTCACAGGTAATATTCCCGTTTTATTATCCTCACGAGCAGTCTGCAGAAGAACATCTTTAACCGTACTTGCTGAAATATTTGGATGGGCGTCTAAAATAAGTGCGGCTACCCCAGTCACCATAGGCGCCGCCATGGAGGTTCCTGAAAGTCGTGCAAATCTGTATATTTTGTTGTTAAACTCTACACTTCCTATAGATGTGTATTGTCCATCGGTGAAAGAGGAGAGCGCGGCAGCAATAGCCACTCCAGGAGCGGCAATATCCGGTTTCATTTCACCATCAAATCTTGGGCCTCTACTTGAAAATGAGGCGATTCCTCCGCCAATCGGGTTTCCTCCCGGACTTGTCCATCCCGTTGCATATGCGGCGACACTAACCACGTCATCGGCACAAGAAGGTTCACTTATTCCATTTTCATTATCGCCTCCGATGGATCCGGTTTGAAATGTCGTAAAAGGCATGCCCCAATTCCCTACATCATTACTGAGCTCCGTGACATTCCAGTAGTGAACTAAGCCTTCTGTCGCTGTAGATTTTAGCATGACCCGAAGAGATGGGTTGGTACATTTCACCCTGAACCTCATTTGTGGTCTTCCGTTCAGCGGGTGAGCCCCATCAGCTGATATATTGTACCAAATGGTATCGGCAATTGCTACAATAAAGGTGTCAATATACTGATTTGTTGTAAGCGTGTTGTAGTATGGTGATTCAGTAAGAATATCACCTGCTACATTTTTGATTTGAATTTGATTTGAGAAAGACTTTCCGACCTCACCCCAGGCATGAATACTCTGTCCCCACATATATTGATGTGAGCTGTAAGAATAAAAGTTAATTCTAGACTCTATAGTATCAGAATTGTATTGATGTTTGATGTGAAAATTAACGTCGCCGTTGTTGCCTCCAGAATTTACAAATACAACGCCTAGGTCTGTATAAGCTGAAATGGCAGTACTCAAAACAGAGTTTCCGTCCAGCGTTCCAGCATGATATAGGCCCCAGCTCATATTTACGACAAGTCTTTTCCCTTCTTCCAACGACTTCTGATACATCCATTCCCATGCATCTAGTACTGCGCCTTCATCTACCAAAAAGGTGACGAATAAAAAATTAACACCTGGAGCAATACCGCTAAACTCAGTACCGGCTCCTGTTCCACCAGCAATGGAGGCCACGTGGGTTCCGTGAGTGGAATAGCTATAAATATTAGAGGTATCACTTCCGGCTTGTAATAGACTGTTTACATCAGAATATTCTGTCCCATATGGAAAGTTTTGAGGTGAAGGGCCAGATAATTTATATTGGTCCCAGGCCGCAATGATTCTTGTTTGTTGTAAAGCCGTATCGTAAAATACGGGGGAGGTATAATCAAACCCCCAATCTGTAACACCTACTATTACGTTATCACCGTAATAACCCTGGGGAAGATCTCCAAGTCCCATGTGAACAGAATCGGCTCTCACATCCGATACTGCCTTGTCTAATGCACAATTCATTTTTTTTGAAATGCTCAAAAAATTCAAGTCTTCAAGCTCTTTTGCTATTTGTAGTTTTTCTAAGGGAACTTTTAGGGTAAACAACTTATTTACGGTAGAATGAACAATACATCCTTGTTTTTCTAATTTATTGATATCAAAATCAGGATTGGTTTTCCCAATAAATGAAAGATAGTTTCTTCCATTGATGATTTGTATCGGAAACTTTTTTCTCATTGAAATCATTTCTTCCTCAGAATCAAGAGAAATAATTTGCTCGAGATCAGATAGGTCGTTTGCACTCATATAATTCTGTGAAAACGTATGAATTGGAACAATAAAAATGAGAATAGAACTTAGGATTGCATGGTGTAGATAATTCATACTTCAAATTTAATCAAATTGCTTTGTTATTCATTTTGTGTAATCAATTCAATATGAAATGTTAATAGAAATATGCTCGACATGTTTCATATTCACGAATTAATTCGAAATTAGTGTTATGGTATTAAATCGCATTTGGTTTGGAATGTTTCTGATTGCCATCTCTCTTGGTTTTTATAAAACATTCGTTTTGGGAGACTATACGGTTATGAAAAATATGATTGATAGTCTTTCTTCATCTGCTAAAGTTGGATTTGAGCTATCGCTCTATCTTACAGGAGCTATGTGTTTGTGGCTCGGGATTATGCGAATAGGTGAAAATGGTGGTGCCATTGGATTGCTTACAAGAGCGGTTTCGCCATTGTTTTCAAAATTGTTTCCTGATATTCCTAAGGATCATCCTTCAATTGGTTCGATGATGATGAATTTTAGTGCAAATATGTTAGGCCTAGATAATGCAGCAACTCCTTTAGGATTGAAAGCAATGAAAGAGCTTCAAGAGATCAATCCCGATAAAGAGAAAGCCTCTAATGCTCAAATTATGTTTTTGGTATTGAATACTTCTGGACTTACTATTATTCCTATTTCTATTTTTGCCTTAAGGTCAGGGGCTGATTCCCCAACTGAGGTCTTTTTGCCCATTCTTATTTCTACATTTATTGCTTCATTAGCAGGATTGCTCTTTGTAGCTTTTAGACAACGAATCAACTTACTAAATGGGGTAGTGCTCTCTTATATCGGAGGATTAACTTTACTTATTGGTCTCATGCTTTTTTATGTTGTAAGGCATCCCAGTCAGGGTGAAGCTGTATCTGTAATTGTGGGTGGAGGAATTATGTTCGGTATTATTTCTGCTTTTATTTTGTTAGCGATTAGAAAAAAAGTAAACGTTTATGAGTCATTTATAGATGGTGCAAAAGGAGGATTTAATGTGGCTATTGGTATTATACCTTATTTAATTGCCATTCTTTGCGCCATTGCTTTATTCAGAGCTTCTGGAGCATTAGATGGTATTTTGGATGGTGTTCGTTGGCTTGTATTGAGTATTGGCTTGACCGTTACAGAATGGGTAGATGCGCTACCAGTGGCATTTATGAAGCCATTAAGTGGTGGAGGAGCTAGGGGTGCTTACGTAGAGGTCATGACAAATTTCGGTATAGGTTCTCTTCAAGAGCGAATTGCAGCGACCATGCAGGGGAGTACCGAAACTACTTTTTATGTTCTTGCCGTTTATTTTGGTTCGGTCGGAATAAAGAAAACGAGATATGCTGTTACAGCAGGACTTTTTGCTGATTTAATTGGAATCATTGCTGCTATAATAGTTTCCTATATATTTTTTGGGTAATGGCAGGTTTATTTAATCGAAATAAAAAGAAAAAGGAGTCGGAGCCGAAGAAGGCCAAAGTCAAATTGATGCCTATTAATTACTCCAATATGGTAATTTTAGCTTGGGCTAAAGCAATAGAGGGTGACCTTGGGTTGCAAAAGTGGCTGAAAGAAAATGATTACGAAGAGCTGGTACATTCTGTATATGCTATTCGATTGAAAGAGGATTCACGAGACTGGTTGATGGAAAATGGATATGCGCATCTCATGGCAATGATTAATGCTTGTGAAGGCAATCCTAATGCGCAAAATTGGTTATTAGGCAATAAGTTTCATAACCTATATCATGTGGCTAGGGCTGTTGATCATGAACATACAAGCTGGAAATGGTTAGCAAAGAATAAAAGAACGCAGTTGGCTATTTTAGCCAAGAGTATTCAAAAAGTAAAAGACGATATTGAGGAACGTCACAACGACATTCATTCCATAAACAAGGACTGATTTAATAATTTCATCGAAAGATGAGTAAAATTTACTGCATTTTAATTTTTGAAATCATTGATTGTTATGACCGAGGCGAAGCTAAAAGGTTTTACCCATTAAGACCACTTTAATTTGTTATTGATTGGTTTATGATAGATTATTTATAAAGAATCAGAACTTTATTTTTTTCATCGATTTCCCATTTCTTAAATTTATCAAGAAAACTTTTACCACAAAGCAAAGAACCTCCATCAATTATTCCTATAATCACATTATTTAATGTATAGTCACCAATGGTAATATTATCAACTTTAACCATTTGACCTTCTACTATTTCATTGTTTGCCAATTCATATTCGGTTTTATTCAAATAGTTTTCTTTCTTTAAGCTTCCATTTAATAGTAACTCTTTTTCAATTGTTTTATCAATTATTAAATCACTGGCACCCGTATCAAAAAGAAAGTATTTTATTGAACCAGAAACGTTGATTTTAAGCTTATATCCAACACCTAAATAATCAATTAAAGGAATAAAGCTCTTAACACTTCCTCCTTGTATATCGTTAATATTATACGAGTTCGAAGATTTGAATTCTTCCATAAATAATTCAGGCATACAAGGGAGAACAATTTCATTAAAGCTCGGGCTATTTATATCTTCAATTTCGAGCAAATCTTTATATGTATATCCTGCTGAAATCAATTTATTTACGCAACAGGTACAATATTCTTCAGCTAATTTCTCCGACCAAATGTCTTTATTTTCCTCATCATTTAATATTTCATAAACGCAGCTTTTTATTCCAATTTCAATTTCTAATTCTGAATTATTGGAATATTCATAATCGTCCTCTATTTTAAGGTTACCTTCGTCTAGGCATTCCAAGATTATCTCCCAATTTTTTTCTTTTAGAAATAAATCGACTAATTTATTTTCTTCCATTGCAGATTTCATTTCCCAGCTATTCAGATTCGGAATTAAATTGTCACATATACAAGCACAATATTTATATGCCTCGATTTGAAGACCATTAATATTCATAAGTTCTTTATCAGCACCCTGGGTACAAGAGGATATAAACTCCCCTCTTTCTCCTAGGACCTTACCATCTTTGGACCTTACCTCTTGTGCATTGATCTTAATGCATAATATTACGAAACATATAATTGCTAAAAATTTCATTTATCTCGTAGATTTATAAAACCTTATTATCAATTAATAAGCCAATCATTGCTAACATTTTTTATTTCCCAATTATGAAGCTTTTCACCTATTTACTTGTAGCAATTCAACCCTAATTCTCGACAAAGCGAACCTCTACACGACGGTTTTTCTTTCGGCCCTCTTCAGAGTTATTTTCAGCAACTGGTACTTTTTCTCCCAGTGCTTCAATCAAAATTCGGTCATCTTCAATGCCATTCGAAAGTAAAAACTCACGCACAGCAGCAACTCTATTTTTAGAAAGCTTGATATTGTAAGCATCAGGTCCAAGGGCATCCGTGTGACCTTTTAAAGATATTTTCATATTAGGTCGTGAGTTCATTATATTGATAATGGACTCAAGCTCAGCAAAAGACTCTCGTTTTACAATGGACTTATCAAACTCAAATAAGATGTCTTTATCGATGGGTTTAAAGGTAGGCTTCACCTGCTTAACTTCCTCAACTCTCTCCTCTTTTACCTCAACGACAGGGGCTTCAATGTAAACGGTATCTATTTTAGTAATCACAATGGTATCCATAGCGGCTGGTTCTGCTGCTATAGGTTCTTTTCGAGTTTCATTTTGAGTGGTATCAGGTTCTTCTTTTTTGACTTCTGCAATTGGTGGTATTTCTTCCTTCTTTTGCTTTTTGCAGAATTTGATTCCCAAAATGACCTCGTGTGAACCAGAACTGTAGGAAGCGATGTTGCTCATCGGTGCCTCGTATGCATAACCTAAAAAGAGAAGGTCCTGGATTTGAATTCCCAATCGACCTACTAATCCTACAGAGGTACGATAGCCTAGACCACCGTATATAAAATCTTTATAGCATACATCTGCGTTCATATCAAATTGGTAACCGTTATTAGTTCCTTTGGTAAATACAGAAGGTGTAAAACGCCATTTGTCACCAAAATTCATATTGTATGAAATCAGTGAATTAAGATGTCTCCTTAATCCATAACCATCTATACCAGCAACAACACCTGCAATGGGCATATTTGAGGTGGATTGTATAAATTGTTTCGAACCAAGACTTAGCTCCAATCCTTTCCAGGCATACATCAAGCCTAACTCTAAATTAATCGTACCTCCGGCTTGAATACCTCCATTGATGATGGGATCATCCGGATCAAATGCAATAGCAGTTGACGGATCTACTCTATACTGATTATAACCAACAGAAGTACCAATTCTGATGTGGTGTTGTTCTGCGAAACTAAATCCATAGGACAAAGAAGCCAATCCCGATACTTGTTGAATCATTCCAATCTGATCGACCATAACTTGTCCACCAAGACCAAATGATTTCCCTACACGACCATTCGCACTAAATAAGCTCGTTAATGGAGCACCTTCTACCTTTACCCATTGGTTTAGGTGAGAGAAATTAATTTCCGTACAAGCCGTGGCACCAGCATAGGCTGGATTTATGGAGTATTTGTTATATCCATAGACATTACGTTGTGGCGTTTGCTGGCCATATGAAACCAGTGAAACAAAACAAATACAAATAGCAATGATTCTTTTCATGATTTCCTATTTTTTAAATCTTAATAAATTAATGGATCCTGTGTATTCGATATCTGAACAAGTAATCGAATAGAAATACACACCATCAGGTAATACATCTCCATTTCTGGTACCTCCCCAATCGTTGTTATAATCAGTTGTTTCGAAGACCACCTCTCCCCATCGATTAAATATCTTCACATTACAACCCATAATCTGAGGAGGGTCATTGACTTTCCAAGTGTCATTTTTTCCATCATCATTGGGTGTTAAAATATTACTAATCTGCAGGTCAACTGAACAATCAATAACAGACAGTTCTAATCTAATAATTGAATCACATCCATCTGCAGACTGTATGGTATCAAAGTAGATTCCAGATTCTGTAAGCTGATTCGAACCAAACACAAATATGGAATCATCGCAAATGGTTGCGGCTTCATATCCATAAGGTGGTTCCGTAACAAAAAGCGAAAGATAAACTGTGGAGTCACATCCAGATGGGGTAGTAAAGGTTTCTGTATACACGCCTTCCTCAGTTAATATTGTTCCGTTGTAGTCAAATGATCCTCCCATACAAATGGTGGCTTCATCACTTGCTGTGATTTCGGGAAGGACAAATATTACAGAGTTCACAATACTGTCGCAGCCATTTATATTTTGAAGGGTATCTGAATAAACGCCTTCTGAATCATAGCTAGAAGTTCCAACCTGAATACTACTGCCTTCGCATATCGTATACTCATTGTTTGTTTCTTCATGTGGTAAGATAGTAAGGGTTGTAATTACAGTACTGTCACATCCAGCAGACGTAATAAATAAATCTGTATAGGTGCCTGCTTCTGATTGATCTGCTCCTTCTAAGAATATCGTTTCACCATCACATATTTCTACATTGATACTATTTGTGACTGGGACGCAAGGATTGTTGCAATTTGATGCATCGTAGGTAAAGCTTGTTGAACATGCGCCATCAGTTATATCTACTGTGTAAAATCCAGCTATGGGAGCAAGATATGTGTAGGCTGCTCCTGGATTAATTTGTCCAGTTTCAACAACATCACCGGTAGGTCCAGTAATGGTAAAATCATATGATGTGCCGTAGAAACCGTTTAGTCCGCCATTGGCTATAAACGTAACGGTACATGTTGCGTTATCGTAGCTATATGCTGGATCAAGCTGCTCCAAATATACCACTGGCATTCCTGGACCTGCGTCTGAGGTATTACATACAAATTGTCCCCAACCTAATGGTAAGTCAGCAGCGGCAGATAAATAATATACCGCATTGAATAGTGGATTTCCATTCGTTCCCGTACCATCAGAATCATTTGTAAATGATCCTGAACCTTGAATAAAATCTATGATTGCCGTTTCAAAACCGTTATTCGGAACTGGAGATGGTAGAGTCTCTAAATTATGAATGACAAATCCACTATCCAAACAATCAGGGAAACTTGCAGTTGACTCACCGATACCATCGAGCATCACATTTGGTGTGAAAGCATCTCCAAAACAGATAAAGGCTGTATCTAAATCTGTAATTTGAATGTTATTTCCATTGGCTAGCGTTACCTCAGGCTCTCCAGCATCGCTCTCAACCTCTAAAATATACTCAATGATATATTGCCCTTCATCTCCTGGAGATCCACCATCAATTTGAATCGCATAAAGTGTCCCAGGTTCCATACAACATGAGGATTCTTGATTTCCGTCATAACCTGCGGATCCAGTAATTACAGGTGTAATAACTGGGGTATTTTGAGTTCCATCCTCAGTATATGTAGCAGGTTGAAGACCTCCATAACAATCTGTGCCATTAAGAAGCTCATAAATATTATAGCGTACGGTATCCATTCCGACATAGGCACGGATACTTATTTCTACGGCTCCTGAAGGCGGAGCAGTAAAATAATGCCATACTGTTTGATCTGCTCTTTCAGACTGATTAAATGCTGCATTAGGTTCTCCAGCTAAATATTCCTTACATGCCAACACGTTACTTCCTGAAACAGCTTGAAAGGTCGGATTTGTGCCTGCAAGGATTACTGGAACTTCATATAAGGTATCTTGTAAAGTTAGACACAGAATATCATTGCCAGGAGAATTAAATGATGGATCTGAAACACTCGGATCATAAAGCCATCCATATATTTCTTGAGTTGATAAAGGGGTGAGGTTATTAGATGGGTCAATCATGCCATAGTAATCATAACCAGGTTCCAAACATAAAGTAGAAATTACTGCACTTTCGTCACCACCAAAAAATCCATTTACACCTCCTTCATCTTCATTCATAAATTCAAGATTGGCACATGAATAATCTGATGGTATACCAGGAGCAAATCGTTTGTCATAACCAAATAAGGCATTGTTTTCTCCGTATAACACACTTTGATAATCTGCTTCAAAAACGATTCGACCACTGTTAGGTGCATTGAATTTTAACCAAACACTTTCATTCATTACAGGATTGTTGAAGCTTGGATGGTCGTAATCATAAGCGTGATAATTCGTTGGGTCGTTATTGCCATGAGGCGTGCCTGTTTCTGCCGCGTCGTTTCCACCATCAAAGGCACATCCAAAATCAATTGTGGTAGAAGGTGTATCCCCTGATAAAGAGGAAATTGCGTTATTTCCAACAATGACGTTTGAGCTTAAACAAGGAATATCATCTCCGGATGCAGGACTTCCGCCAAGGTCATTGACTCTGACCTGAACCATTCCCGATTCATTCCCATCTGTGGTTAGTTGAACATAATAAGTTTCATTTGCAATCAATTTTGTATAGCTGAAAAAGGGGATAGGGTCGCATGCATCAAAACTAAGCTGAGCCTCTGGGTCAAGACCTAAAGCATCAATTCCATCAGAAAATTCAATGTGCGATAGATATTCAAATTTGTCTTTGAGAAGCGTTCCAGTAATGGGTTGAATTCCGGTGACACAATCACCACCATCTGCGGCGTGATACAATTGAAAATAGGTGCCTACCTCAGTTCCGCCTAGATCGGTTGTAATCTCAACCTCACCACTTGCAGGAGCAACAAATTTAAACCATGAAGAAGATGAATTATTTGAAACATCACCACCTCTTGGTTCGTTATTTTCAAGTGAATTACTAGAACATACAGCGATGTCATAAGTGGTATTTGTATTGAATTCTAAGGCATCACAAATATTGTCAGGGAGTAAGGTTACAGCACCAGCACCAATCGTAAATACTTCGAATTGAATAGTGTAAGTTTGCGTCCCGCAACCGCTGCTCCCAGATGCAGAATAGGTGAGCACTCCGCTACTCCCTCCGACTGGAGGAACAGGAATACTTGCACTTTGTACACCAGTTCTTAACTCCGAGAATAAACCGGTTAAGTCCCAATTGAAAAATGGGTCGTCATTCTCATATCCTTGCCAAGTTATATCAATTTGTGTTGGCACGTCAGCAGGACAGGCATATAAATGGTTGAAAAAAACAGAATTAACCGTATTATTCCATGGACCGTTATTGCCATTTTGATATTGAAAGTTAAAATCACCTGTTAATCCAAAGGCCGCTGGATTATTGTTAGTATAACCCAGTGTGTTGTCTGTAGCACCATACTCAAATGAAAAATCAGAGTCATTGAACCATCCATCACAATCAATATTGTTACTGATTTGAACGCTCACCAACTGAACTTGAACGACGGCTTGAGAAAAAGCATGAAGACCTAAAAAAGAAAAAATGGCGAAAAATGCCAATTTTGGATACTTGGAGTTTATTGTCATAAATATAGTTTAGCGGTTAGTGAAACTAACAGTGCTAATATACTATAATTTTCAAATATTCAAGAAAAAAACAAGCCTATATGAGCAATTAAAGAAGCATTGAAAAGGGATTCTCTAAGGCACTTTTAAATGTTTGTAAAAAAGCTGCTCCAGTTGCACCATCTACGACTCTGTGGTCGCATGAAAGTGTAACCTTCATAACATGTCCTGGTTGTAGGTTTCCGTTTTTAACCACTGCTTTTTCTTTAATTCCTCCCACAGCTAAAATGCAACTATCTGGAGGGTTTACAATGGCCGTAAATGTATCGATGCCAAACATTCCTAAATTGGAAATTGTAAATGTATTTCCTTCCCAATCACTGGGTTGAAGTTTTTTATCTTTCGCTTTCTGGGCAAAGCTTTTGACCTCTGCAGATATTTCCATAAGGCCCTTGGTATCCGCAAATTTGATTACTGGTACAAGAAGTCCATCCTCTACGGCTACAGCCACACCGATATGCACATGCTCGTTTCTTCTGATGAAGTCACCCATCCATGCACTATTTACATTTGGATGCTGTCTTAAAGCAAAAGCTACTGCCTTAATCACCATATCATTAAAGGACACTTTAACACCTTCTTGAGCGTTCATTACTTTTCGGGATGATACGGCATTATCCATATCAATGTCAAGGGTTAAATAGAAATGTGGTGCCGTAAACTTGCTATCGGATAGTCTTTTCGCAATGGTTTTGCGCATCTGGCTTACAGTTTCATCTCTAAACGATTCTTGACCTACTGGAGCTCTTTGTATTTGACTATTTGCCGGAGTAAAAGGTCTGTAATGATCGATATCTCTTTTAATTACTCTGCCATTTTCACCAGAACCTTGAATGGCACTTAGATCGATTCCTTTTTCTTTGGCAAGTTTTTTTGCCAAAGGTGAAGCAAAAACTCGCTCATTTGAATCAATGACTGTAGTGCTTACTGGAGCTTTGTGTTGTTCAACTTGTGCCACTGGAGTTGGAGCAGGAATGGGCTGAGTTTCAACTAATGGAGTAGGTGTGGCATCTTCATTGCTCTTATCAGCTTTTTCATCTGGAGCCACAGCTGAACTCAAAATTTCCTCAATATCATCTCCTTTTTCTCCGATTACCGCTAGTACAGAATTTACAGGTGCTGCTTTACCTACCTCAACACCGATATGTAACAAAACCCCATCATAGAAAGATTCAAATTCCATAGTGGCTTTATCTGTTTCAATTTCAGCCAGGATATCTCCTTCTTTTACTTCATCACCTATTTTTTTATTCCAGGCAGCCACCACTCCTTCAGTCATGGTGTCACTTAATTTAGGCATGTAAACAATTTCGGCCATTCTAATTTTTCTTAATGATTAATATTCTTTGATATATGGATAATCCTTTTGGATATAAACATCTTCATATAATTCTTCAGCATCAGGGTAGGGCGATTCCTCTGCAAACTTTACAGATTCTACAACCTCTTTTTTTACCCAATCATTTATTTCTTCAATTTCCTTTTCCTTCAACCACTTGTTTTCTTTAATGGTATCCAATACATGGAGAATGGGATCTTGTTCAATCCATTCAGTCACCTCGTCTTTTGTTCGGTATTTTTGAGGATCAGACATTGAATGTCCCTTATATCTGTATGTTCTGATATCCAATAGGGTAGGACCACCATCATTTCTTGCTCTTTTCGCTGCTTCTTCAATAGCATTGTGAACGTCTTCTGGTCTCATACCATTCACCACTTTTGAAGGCATGTCATAGGAAAGACCAATTTTTGATAAATCTGTAACATTTGTTGTACGTTGCACAGACGTTCCCATGGCATAGTTGTTATTTTCAATGATGAAAACAACAGGTAATTTCCACATCATGGCCATATTAAAAGTTTCATGTAATGCACCTTGTCGTACTGCTCCGTCACCCATGGATACAAAGGCAACATTTTTAGTCCCCTTATATTTTTCAGCAAAGCCGACTCCCGCACCCATAGCAATTTGTGCTCCTACAATACCATGTCCTCCCATAAAGTTTTTAGACTTATCGAAAAAGTGCATAGATCCACCTTTACCCTTAGAACATCCTGTTTTGCGTCCATAAAGCTCTGCCATTAATACTCTTGGATCAGTTCCAAGTGCTATAGGATGACCGTGATCGCGATATGCGGTCATGTGTTTGTCTCCTGGCTCACAAGCACTTGCTGTACCAACGACTATGGCTTCTTGCCCAATATATAAATGACAAAATCCTCCAAATTTTTGTTGAATGTAGAGCTGACCTGTCTTTTCTTCAAATTTTCTAATCAAAAGCATATCCTTATACCATTTGATGTAGGTTTCTTTTGAAAACTTGCCTTTGCTGTTCTTTTGAACGGAAGGGGATTTTTTCTGTTTTGTTTTGGTCGCCATTTGAATCAAATTTTTACATCACAAATATAGAAATGAATTTCTATATTTTAACTAATTGTCATATTTACACTAAGGGTTCCTTTTCAAGTGTCTTTTTTGAATCACTTTTCCGTAGTGCAGAATAGATCAAATATATTCCGAATAATACAAAGGGTATACTGAGCATTTGCCCGGTATTAATAAGTAAAACCTCATCTCTAGCCGTTTGACCCACTTTAAAAAATTCTACAATAAATCGCGCGCCGAAAATCAGGATTAAAAAACTTCCAAATATGAGTCCTGGTTTTTTCCAAGCATCCTTTTTCCAAAAAAGAAACATCAATATACCGAAGGCCAAAAGATAACATATGGATTCATAAAGCTGTGCTGGATGCCGTGGAGTTGCATCATACATTTTGGTTGTTGAGTTCCAGTACTGATGAAATTTAAAGGCCCACGGAACATCAGTTGGGTGTCCAACGATTTCGTGATTTACTAAATTTCCTAATCTAATAAATGTGCCTCCAATGGCAATAGGAGCGGAGATGCGGTCTAAAATCCAAAGAAAAGGTTTTTGAACAGTCTTTTTTGAGAAAATATAAAGGCCTATCAAAATCATTATGGCCGCGCCATGACTCGCTAAACCTCCTTCCCAAACCTTTAGAATATTGATCGGGTGTGAAAAATAGCCTTCAATAAGCCTTCCGTCGACTACCTCATCAAAATATGGTCCATAAAAAAATACATGACCTAGTCTTGCACCCACTATAGTGCCAATAATCATGTACATCACCAATTTGTCAAGGGTTTCCTCGCCAATACCCTCTTTTTTAAACATGCGTTTAACTACAAAATATCCGATGATCAGACCGGTAACGAATAATAATCCATACCAGTTAGGTGTTTTCCACCCTTCAATGAGTTCAGGAGTTACAGTCCAGTCAATAGCTAAAATCACTTATTTGTTTTTTTTATTTGTGTCCAAAGATATGTGTTTTTCTTTGTTGGACTTAAACTTCAAATGTTTCGAACGACCTTTTTTAAATATTTGATTGCTATTGTCTAAGCCTTTCCTAAGTTCTTTTTGCTTTTCTTCAGGTAAATTATGTATTTCTTGGCATTCCTTTGAGCAGCAATTTTCAAATGAATCCTTACAGCCGTCACATTGTATGAATAGCAAATGACATGCGTTATTGAGACAATTTGTATGTGTGTCTGCTGGCTCTCCACATTGATGACAAACCGAGATAATGTCATCTGAAATGCGCTCGCCCCGCCTTTCATCAAAAACAAAATTTTTGCCAATGAATTTATTTTCAAGACCTTGCTTTTTGGCGTCATGGGCATACTTAATAATGCCTCCTTCTAACTGATGCACATTTTTGAAACCCTTATACTTAAAGTAGGCCGAAGCTTTTTCACAACGAATCCCACCTGTGCAATACATTACAATGTTTTTATTTTCATTTCCCTTAAGTATGGTTTCTTCAATATGCGGGAGTGAATCTCTAAATGTGTCTACATCTGGTAGAATAGCTCCCTTGAAATGACCCACCTCAGACTCATAGTGATTTCTGAAATCTATAAGCATTGTTCCTGGATCATCCGTTAATTTATTGAATTCCTCAGCGTTAAGATGTATGCCCTTTTTTGTGACATCAAAAGTTTCATCATTCAATCCATCAGCGAGAATTTTATTTCTCACCTTTATTTTTAGTTTAAGAAAAGGAAACTCCGCTTCTGCCTCGTCAAAAGCATAATTTAGTCGAACACCATTTAGGAAATCTATACTGTATAATTGTTCCCGAAATTCCGGTAATACTTTGGTGGGAACAGCAATTTGAGAATTAATACCTTCATGAGCGATATATGTTCTACCAACAACATCTAATTTTGACCACATGACAAAAAGATGGTCTCTGAATAAGCTAGGATTCGCTATTTTGGCATATGTATAGAAGGAAATCGTAACATATTCGTGTCCAATATCACGAAGCTGAAGTTCCAATTCCTCCTTATTTAATTTATTCCACAGTTGCATGCTATGTTGATTAAATAATTAGGACACAAATTTATAGACTAATATGCAGATTAAAAAATCAATTGGTTCAGCTTTTTAATACTTGGTGAATTGTTGAACTTCCGTATCAATTTGAAGAAAATACAATGATGGTTCTAAATCTGAAATATCGATTTGTTGAGATTTATTGTCTATGATTCCTGATCTGATAATTTTCCCTTGCATTGTGAGAATAAGAAATTTTTGAATGCCATTTCCATTATACTCAATCGTTATTTTTTCTTTCGAAGGGTTTGGGTAAAGTTTCATTTTTAATTGGTCCATTTCCAAATTACTTAGATTTAAATCAATTATTGGATATCTGAAAACACCTTTAGTATTTGTTGCCGCCAAAATGTAATTTGAGTTGATTTCTATATCGAAAATAGTTTCATCCAATAAGCCATTATTGAGTGCAGTCCAGTTGTCTCCATTATCTATGGAATAATAAACTCCGGAACCAAAAGAACCTGCAAAAATCAATTGATTATTACTTGCAAACCCTCTGTAAGTTCCAGTTGACAGACCTCCACTGAGAAGCTCCCAGCTATTGCCAAAGTCAGTTGATCTGAAGACACCAGTACCAATCTGACCACCAGCAAACAGCGTGTTTCCTTTACTTTCAATTGCTCTAAAATTGCTTGAACTCAGTCCATTATTTACACTTATCCAGGTATCACCAAAATCTACACTTTTAAAGATTCCGTTTCCATTGGTGCCAACGAAAAGGGTGTCAGCAATATTTGTAACACACCTACTGTCTTCTCCATCCATTCCAGCCGATTCCCAATTTTCGCCCTGGTCATTGCTTTTAAAGACCCCATTTGGAGTGCCTACAAATAAATAGCTATTTACCGAAATCATGCCGTGGCATAGTAGTGAAGGAAGTCCATCGCTTTTTGAAATCCAGCTTGTTCCAAAATTATCACTTCTGAAAACTCCTTGACTTGTGCAGGTATATACATAGTCATTGTCATGCGTATATCCTCTAGTTGGTCCAAAATCATCATTTCCTGCATTTGCAAAGGAATAAGTAGCTGATTCATCCGTTGATAAATAGGATCCAGTTGCTCCACCCGCAAAATCATGGTTATTTACACTTCGAAGAGCCTGTATATTAAGGTTTTCTGTCCCTATTGATTGTTCCCATTGGGAAAAAACGAAATTTGATGAACAAAGAATCGTCAATGATATAAGTGTTTTTATTTTCATATAATAATTTACCTTATTTGATTGTTCTCATCATAAAAGGTTTAATAGAAAGCCAGAATAATTAATATTATACAGCAACGTTATGCGTTCGTAAGGCATCATTCAATGAAGTCTTAAGATCCGTTGAGGCTTTTCGTAGACCAATAATGAGTGCGCAAGGGACCTGATAATCTCCCGCTGGGAATTTTTTAGTGTATGAACCTGGAATAACGACACTTCTTTCCGGTACATAGCCTCTGATTTCTTTTGGTTCATTTCCTGTAACGTCAATGATTTTTGTTGATTTTGTTAAAACCACATTTGCACCAAGAACAGCTTCTTTTCCAACTCGAACTCCTTCCACGACTATACAACGTGAACCAATAAATGCCCCGTCTTCAACGATCACAGGGGCCGCTTGAAGTGGCTCAAGCACACCTCCAATTCCAACTCCACCACTTAAATGAACATCTCTACCAATTTGAGCACAGCTTCCAACAGTAGCCCATGTATCAACCATCGTCCCTGAATCTACATAAGCTCCAATATTTACGTATGAGGGCATCATAATAACTCCGGCTGCGACATACGCGCCGTATCTTGCAATTGCGTGGGGCACCACACGAACTCCAAGCTCTTTATAGTTGGTTTTCAGTGCCATTTTATCATGAAATTCAAATGGACCTACTTCGATAGTTTCCATTTGCCGAATCGGAAAATACATTACAACGGCTTTCTTTACCCATTCATTGACTATCCAATCGTCACCTTTCGATTCAGCAACACGAATTCTTCCTTTGTCAATACCTTCAATTACTTCTTCAATTACTTTGATGGTCGATTGATCTTTCAGAAGTTCACGATTCAACCATGCTTTTTCAATAATTTCTTTCATTTGATACTAAGATAATTAACTGGTAATGATTTTTTCTTCTTTTGGCACTCTAAACAAATAGAAAAGTCCGATAATAAAAAACAATCCAATGGATATCACTGAATACCTAATGTCGTCAAATCTCCATTCCGTAAAGGCAAAAAATGCGGTTCCAAGTACTATTCCCAATTTTTCAGAAACATCATAGAATGAAAAATAGCTGGCATGATCCGTAGTTTCAGGTAAGTATTTTGAATAGGTTGATCGTGCAATAGATTGAATCCCACCCATGACAAGCCCTACAAAAGACGCTAGAATGTAAAACTCTGTTGGTGTAGTAATAAAATAGGCACCAAAACATAACAATATCCAAATAAATACGGAGATTTTTAAAGTTGATATATTCCCGATCTTGATGGAAATATTAGACATTAATTTTGCACCTATTGCAGCAAGAATTTGAATCAAAAGTATGGCAATAATCAGGCCCGTGGTTCCCTCATCTTCTGGCCATTCTATGGCTTTGCTAGCAAAAATAGTGGCTAAGAGCATTACCGTTTGAACGCCAGAATTAAAAAAGAAAAATGCGTATAAATACTTTTTGAGACGGGTAGTCTGCATAAATTCTTTGTAAACGATTTTGAGTTCTCTAAAACCCTTCCAGATATAATCAGCTTCAGGTTTCTTTCTGAAGGGATTATTGGGTATTACACGATACGTAATTTGGGCAAATCCAATCCACCATAAACCGACTAGAATAAAACAATATTTTGTTAAGTGGGGCCCATACCCCATAATCAATCCCAAACATATCAAAAGTAGAATGATACTTCCGATGTAACCCATTATAAATCCTCGGGCTGAAATATCATCTTGTTCTTCTAAGGGAGCAATTTCCGGAAGGAAAGCGTTATAAAAAACGAGACTACACCAAAAACCAATTGAAGCACACAAGACGGAAATCATGCTGAACTCCATGTAATTTGCATCGAAGAAAAATAAGCTCATGCATGATAGTGAACCGAAATAACAGAAAAATTGAAGAAAACGTTTCTTGTTACCCGTATAGTCGGCGATTCCCGAAAGAATTGGTGAAATAAAGCTAACCAGTAAAAAAGAAACGGAGATCACTAATGAATATAGTACACTTGGAGAAACATTGTAACCAAAAAAGTCAATGGTGACATCATTGGACTCAATTTCTTTTGCTGTAAGTCCAGTTTCATTTAGGTAAGTTGCAGTAGTTTGTGCTTCATAAAAAATGGGAAAGATTGCTGTCGAAATAACTAAGCTATATACAGAATTGGCCCAATCGTACATGACCCAACCTTTGATGATTTTCTTATCCCCTTTTTGTATCACGTGCTAAAAGTAAAAAAATAAATGATTGCATTTATTCATTCATTCATTGCCAGCGACATAATCATTGAGGTATTCAAATGCCGGCATCAAATTTCCTTCCTTGTTGGTTTGACTTGCACGTTCGATTATTTGGTCAGGATCATCACCAATAATGGCGGGTATCACATGTTTGATTAATTCATTACCAAAGTCTTCAGAAGCATCTTTCGGCAATTCACAAGGTAGATTGTCAACAGCCATTACCGCAATAACACCCTCTTCTGTATAATCTTCTACTTCTTGTCCATTTTTTGGATTATAGCCATATATCGGACTCGAAATTTTCGAAGGACGTAGGGTAGAGGCAATAGGATCAGCAATATCACAAGAAATATCCGCTACTACCGATATTCTATTGTCGGCAGACGCTAAATCTTCTTGCTTTAATATTTTTGGAGAATTACTATTCCAATAATGACAAGGAATATACATATCGGAAATAGGTGTATATTTTTGAAAACCTTGTTTGAACAGTTCTGGCTTTGTGTAAAATTCTTTACGGATAAATGCTCCACCATCTATTTTAACGAAATAGTCCTCAACCTCAAGGTGAGCGAAAATGGGTTCATTAATTGAAGATTTCAAATATTCTTGAGGTGTAACTTCTTTAATAGGGAGGAGATTCATAATTTCTCTCGCACCATGCCCCACACGACCAAAACCTGTAAGCACCATTCTAAAATTGGAGGGTAAAGACACCTTTTTTAATTCATGCTCAACTTCCTTTCGGTCATTACACTGATTGGCAGGTTTGAGTTCGTATAAATTGTGTTTCAATCCAAAAGTTCTAAAACCGTTGTAGCAACCAACAATTCCGGCATATCTTCCAAACCCTATGAGTCGAACATTTCTCTTATCTTTAATTATCTCATAATCGATAAGTCGAATTTTTCGCTTTAATATTTCTTGAAGAAGAACCCGATTGTACGATTGCTTTTTAAAAGTGTGTGAGAAAAACATGTATGATTTGTTTGGAATCAAATCCTCAAGATTCACCTCCTTAACTCCAATAATAAGGTCGCAATGATCAAGATGATCAACCAATTCTATGCCCTCATTAGCATATTCTTCATCCTTGTAAGTTCGAATAGGACTTTTTTGAACACTAATGTGAACTCCGGTAAATTTTTCTTGAATTTGGCGACATTGTTTTGGCGTGAGGGCTACTCTAAAATCGGGTGGCACTTTACCTTCTTTGATAATTCCAATCTTCATAATATAATTTTAATCGTCTTTTTGCCCAGAATATAGGTCTAAGAATTCGCGAATACATCCATTGCCACCTTTTTTCTGTAATATTAGATGGGATATTGTTTTGATTTCAATAACAGCATCAGATGGGCAGGCCGAAACACCAACCTTTTTCATGATCTCCAAATCATTTATATCATCTCCAATCATGGCAATTTCTTCTAACGAAATTTTTTCCTCTTTCATCCATTGATTTAGAATATCGATTTTTGATTCACGGCCTACATGGCATTTTTGTATACCTAGCATATCTGCTCTGCGTTTCACAATTTCATTAGAAAAACCAGATGAAATAATACCAATTTGTAGTCCATTATTAATGGCTTTGATAATCCCCATTCCATCCTTGGTATTGAACTTTTTTTGCTCGTCTCCATTTGCTGTAAACAACATTCCTCCGTCCGTCATCACGCCGTCAACATCAAGAATCAAAAGCTTTATATAATCAAGTTTTTTTCTTAACTCACTTTCAATAATAAGTGATTTAAATAGGAGTGATTCCATGGAAATTTGATATTCATCACATATAGCCTCCAAATCGAAGATGCTTAATTCTTTTACGGATTCAACGTTGAAATCACTGAGAAAATCCTGAAAATGAATGCCGTTTTTCGAGCATAAACCCTTTATGTTTTGTTCTAAATTCATTTTAAACAAGATTTAACCCAAGGCTCTTCGCTAATGGCACAAGCTCTTGATGAAGTTTTTTAAATTCCTGGTGATTCAACTGCTGAGAGGCATCAGATTTTGCCTCTTTTGGCTCGGGATGAGCTTCGATAATCAATCCATCAACACCCATGGCCAAACATGCCTTAGTCAGAGAAGGTACACCATAAGCATATCCCATGGCGTGTGAAGGATCAAGTATAATTGGCAAATTGGAAAATTCTTTAAGCCAAGCCACTCCACATAAATCTAAAGTGAATCTTGTCTTTGTCTCAAAGGTTCTTATTCCTCTCTCACACAGAATTACATTTGGATTTCCGCCAGACAAAACAAATTCTGCAGCTTGAGTGAATTCTTGAAGACTGGTTCCAAAGCCTCGTTTAATCATTACTGGTTTTTGAGTTTGAGCACACGCTCTAAGAATTCCCTGATCATACATGGCTTTCGCTCCAATTTGTATGATGTCGGTGTACTCTATTACATCATTAACATGTGTAGCATCACGCACCTCGGAAATGATTTTTAATCCGTGTTCCTCTCTCATTTTGGACAATAATATTAGTCCCTCTTTTCCAAGTCCTTGAAATGAATATGGACTCGTTCTCGGCTTGTAGCACCCACCTCTCAGTATTGATAAGTTAAGCTCTTTGAGAAGTTTAGCAGAAGAATCAATTTGTCCTTCTGATTCTACTGAACATGGTCCGCCAATTAAAACCGTGTTTTTCGTGTTTCCACCAATTTTAATATTACCTAGATTAATTTCTGTCTTTGTATTGTGGTAGGATATGGATGACAATTGCATGTCTGAGTCAAATACCCATTTCTCATCAATATTTTTTTCAAATATTAATGGGAGTTCTTTTAAGCCAGAACTTGTAATTAATAGGTCTTGTGTATCCTTTTTGATATGAAAAGCATTTAGCTGTAATTTCATTTCTTCAAGAACCCGCGATTCAATATTTTTTTTGAGCTTGATTATCATATTTCGCCTTTAATCAGGTGTACAAAATTAACAATTCCAACCGCATTCATCGATTTGTCAATTACTGGCAAATACATGATTGGAAACGAACAAGATTTAATTTGCCGAAGTAGTTCAATCACCGTTGCATTGTCATATATGCTGATTGGATTTGCATTGATGAGATCTACTGGCTGAATGACTGAGGGATTATCGATTTTTTTGAGGAGTGCTTTTCTGATATCAGCACTCGAAACAAGACCATATAAATTTTGGTCTTTACTACATATTAAGGCAAATCCCATTTTTCCATTTTCGACACTTTCCAATATGGACTTCGTCGTTGCATTTTCAATGAAAACATGAGGAACTTCCTCTAATGGAGTCATAAAGTCTCTGATACAATAAGTAGATTCGATTTCTCTCTGGGTTAGATTCATTAAGGAATTTCCAATACTGGCACCGCTAAATAAATAGGAGCCAGAAACGGATAAACTAACACCCATATTTCTCAAGATGAAGGAAACCTCGTCATTAACTCCACCGTCTACGTGAATTGATTTTCTCGGGTATCTTGATCTAAATTTTCTAATTTTCGAGAAGTTATATTGATCAAAAGATCCACCACTCTGTCCTGGAGTTGTTGCCATAATTAAAATGAAATCCATGTATTCAAAATCATGGAAAACCTCAATATCAGTTGGAGTAGTAATGGCTAAGCCTTTTTTACCTTTGATATCTTTTGGAAGTTTTAAGGGCTTCGTTAAATTCTCATATTGGAAAGTAATATATTCGACAGGATTTTCGAGTAATAGGTCGTAGTATTTATGAGGTTGATCAGTGATGATGTGTAGGTCAATTGGGGTATTGCACCAACTTCTTATTTTTTTTATATCACTAAATACATCCAAATTATCGTTGCAGTCAATATGCAACACCTCGATTTGGTGTCCTACAAGGTCATCTATAACCTCTCTAAGCGCTCTTGTTTTGTCACTATATATGGAAGCAGAGATTTTCATGTTCAAGGATTAATTTTATTCGGAATGGTTAGAATATTGAAATATTTATCGCAAATGGCAATTTGACAAGGTATATTGACAAAAACTTCCTGATTAAGCTGCGATTGAATTTCATTAAAAAGTTTAATATCCTCAAATGGCATTTGTTGTGATCGGAAGTTCTCTGAAACAATAACTTTTAGAATAAAAGATTTATTGTCTTTTTCTCGAGATAATTTTAAGCTTTGTTTTCTTTTTCCATCAAAATTATTCCTGATCCAAAAATCGAGTAATTTCTCTGCGTATACCTGATCTTCTTTGATGTCATAATATACCGTTGTATTGTTCTTTTCGACAGCCATTTTTCCATCGTTTAAACATGATTGGAATGTTAAAAAAGAAAGTATTAAGAAAAAAACTGCTTGATTTTTCATTTTGTCGAAATTTCATCCCCTACCTCACAAAAAAAAGGGTAAGCTACTTTTATCGCACCGCTACAACCTCATACCTTTGCTACGTTCCCGTCCTGGAGGATTCAGAGGGAGCTGGTCGTAAAAGACTTACCCCGCGCAAATATATTAAGAAGTTTCGAAAGTGTATGCTTTTTATTCTTAGGAAACTGCATTATTTAACAATACAACCATAGATAATGTGACAATAAATAATTGGGATGCGGTTTCATCATCAAGGCTACTGCCATCATCATCCTCTGTAGAAACCTCAATTGCCAAAAACTTAGATAAGTTTGGTTGGTCTACGAATGATTCAATTACCTCTTCATCTTCATTTTCGAAATAGGAGTCAAGCATATCAAAATAAGGTTCTTGATGCGCTTCAATTTGATTTTCAGATATTTCTTTTGCATGAAGCCCCTCTTGATGAAAGCATTCGTTAATTAAACAAAAATAATAAACTAGAAGTCCCTCAAGTTTTTCGTTTTGGTATTCACTTGGCGCAGTCATCAAGTAGGCGAGTAGGGTTTGTTGGCTAAGTGCGTATTTTTCAAACACTTTTTCTAATTGATTGTCATCTAGATTATCAATTACGCCTATGGCTTTATCTATAGATTCTTGTGAAATATGTTTCATATTGCAAAAATAATCAAGATTTGGGTTTGGCTTTCTCTATTTGTATTTTGTTGATATTTTTGTTCTCTATGAAAATGATAATTGACGTTAGAACGAGAGAAGAATTCGCCTCTGGACATATTGATGGGTCTAAAAATATTCCGATTCAAGAAATTCTTGATCATGTGGATGAAATTAAAGCGATACAAGAGCCTATAATTTTTTGCTGTGCATCAGGACAAAGGAGTGGTATGGCCACACAATATTTTAAGGAACAAGGAGTTGACTGTTCAAATGGAGGAGGTTGGAGAGAACTTCAATCTACCAATTTATAAATTCGATAATTCTTATTGTTGCAGATTTCCTGATAATTAAGGGAATAATGGTATGTATGCTTATTAATTATTAAATATCTGCATCCCTTTTCTTTTATGGAGTTTATTTTTGTCTTATTTGTTAGTTCATGATTTTGAAGGACAAATCCTTTACGATGACTCAAATATAATTCCTGTGGATTACCATTACCATTCACAGCTACAAGTTCATCGTTTCCTATATGTTTTGATACCAGCTGTTCAAGAGTGAGCTTATATTCTTCCGATTTCTTTACGAATAAATCGTGTTGCTGATTTGCCAATGATTCTATAAGGAAAAGAGATATTAGTGATAAGGCGATGTATTTGTTTTTTATGCTTGCTACATAATGTCCAATGCTTATGGCAAAAACTGGGACAATAGGAATGATGTAATAACTATGAATGTAAAATATCGACCCTGACTTGGCCATATAAAAACCAAATAATACCAGTGACAACATAAGAAAGAATAAAATCTTGTATTGCTTTCGAATAACGAAAATTACTAATGAATAAATCAGTAAAATGAAAGCAAAGTAGCTCTGAAAACTACTAAAGTAAAAACGCTTAAATGTTTCACCAATATCTCCTGTGAGAGCTTTTGCACCCGAAATTATATCAGAGCCAGAATTGTACCAGCTTCCATAAACATCAGCAAGATAATAGTTCCATGAAAAATACCATAAATAACAAACAAATAGGGCTATAACTGTTGCCGCATAGACAATAATTTTATTTTTTTTTGATTGTATGTTATGCGTCAGAAAAGGAATTGCCACGATGCATATGACAGCCGATATTTTTGTCAAAAAAGCAAGTAAGATAAAAATGAGGAATAGAGCAAAATTCTTAACCGAAATATTTTTCAAATATTGCGAGCAATAATAAAGGCCTATAAAACCAATAGACATGCTAAAGGTATCTGGCATTATTTTTCTAGAATAAATGAACCAAATTGACCCCAAAAGAAATATGGTAGAAAAATAGGCGGTTTTACTATTTAATTTTTCGTTGACTAGCCTGTAGAAATAGTATATTCCAATACTTGAAATAATAAGATTTATGATTCTACCATACCAATGCTGGTAGTCAAACACCAAGGATACTAGGTAATGCAGATAGTTTAAAACAGGAAATTCCATCCCGATAATTCCCGTTAATCCATTTGTTTCATCTACTCTTGGAAACCAAAATGTTGGATCAATTTCTAGATAGTTTCGAGCAACCATAAGGCCCGTAACCTGTCTCCAATTATGTGCAATTTCCAGAGGTGGATTTGTGATTCCAATTAAACGAACCAAAAAGAATAGGCCAATGACATATTCAATTTTCAGATAGTCATTTTTGTTTTTGAAATTTATCTTCACTCTGAATGGTGGAATTATTGATTGTGTTCAATAATATAGTTCAAGATTTTTGTCATCAAATGCACCCGATCTTTTCCATAAACATTGTGTTTATGCATAGGGTAGGGGAAGAAATCCATTTGAATTCCAAGCTCAATGAATTTTTGTACCAATGCAAGGTTATGCTGCATCACCACCACGTCATCTACAGTGCCGTGTATTAGTAATAGGTCTCCTTTAAGATTTTCTGCATGCGTAAACAATGATGCTTGTTTGTAACCTCTTGGGTTTTCCTCAGGTTGATCCATATACCGTTCTCCATACATGACCTCATAGTATTTCCAGTCCGTTACAGGACCTCCAGCTACACCTACATTAAATTCATTCGGTTTTCTAAGCATCAGGGAAGTGGTCATAAATCCTCCGTACGACCACCCATGTACGGCAAGTCGGTTCGGATCCACATATTTTTGATTTTTAAGGAAACTCACACCTTTCATTTGATCCTCAATTTCGAGTGTGCCAAGATTGCGATGAATCTGAGATTCAAAAGAAAAACCTCTATTTGCTGAACCTCTATTATCCAAAGTAAAAACAATGTATCCTTGGTTAGCCATCCAATGCATCCATAAACTTGCCCCGTACATCCATGTATTGGTAACCAATTGAGCATGAGGTCCACCATATACATAGATCATAACCGGATATTGCTTTGTGCTATCAAAATCGTATGGTTTAATTAATCGGTAATATAAATCACTACTGTCAGAGGCCAATAATTTTCCTATTTCGGTTTTACCAATTTTATAATCTTTTAGTTTATCAATTGAATTGTTTATGGTTTTGATAGGGGTTCTTTTTGAATTGTAAATAACAGATTTGTTGGGTGTATTACCGTTGCTGTAGGTATCACAATAATATTTCCCGTTTTCGGATATTTTGACTCGATGGGTTCCATCAATAGTAGTTAAAAGTGTTGATTTTTTCTTTTTTACGTTAAAAACATAAACCATCGTATTCATTGGGTTTTCACCTGTTGCCGAATAGTATAAATGCTTTTTATCACTACTCATTCCAAGAATTTCTTTAACAACAAACTCATGATTAGTCACTTGATATTTAAGCTTTCCATTAAAATCATAATAGTAGAGGTTCATATAACCATCTTTTTCCGACATCCATACAAAATCGTTTTCTTTTTCGCATGGGAAATAGGCCGGAGTTTCTGGTTCAACCCACCGCTCATTTGTTTCCTCTAGGAGCGTTTTGATAAAGTTTCCATCTTCCGTGCTGTATACATTTAACCACATGTGGTTTTGAGCTCGATTAACCTCGGCAATTAAAACATATTGTTCATCTGGCGTAAATGCAAGGTTGGTAAGGTAGTCGTCTTCGTTGCCTTTGGGTTTGATGAAAACTGTCTTTCCAGTATTGGTATTAAAAATGCCTATTAGCGGATTTTCAGAAAGTTGTCCCGCCATGGGATACTTTATATTAATTAAAGAACCGGGTGTTTCCGAATTGTTTAATAAAGGATAATTATGAACATTTGTTTCGTCTTTTTGATAAAAAGCTAGGTAGCTTCCGTTTTTTGACCAAAATAATCCATTGGTAATACCAAATTCACTTCGGGCTATAGACTGTCCTGAGACAATATTGGGGTCTGAATTATTGGTAACAGCTCTTGGATTTGAGTTATCCCGTATCCATATATTGTTGTCAACACAGAATGCCAGTTTTCCACTTTTCGCCTCAAATAAAGGATTGCTTTCTCCTTCATCAGTCCAAAAGCTTTCTCCTTTTTTTGTTTCTAGATTGATTTTGATAAATGAATAACCATCTTCGAGAAGTATTTCATTTTTATTTATCCAGCTCACTGAGTAGAAAATGTCGTATGAGGTGTTCATGATTTCATTAACTTCCTCAATATCTAATATAGTTGTTACTTTGTCAGTTGTAGGATTAGATTTAACCAGCTTAGTTCTTCCTTC